>JBEBIK010000087.1:0-8019 GCA_040080445.1 Pseudobdellovibrio sp. | reverse complement strand
AACATATCTCCCGCATCTACGATTAAAGAACCGTAATCGCAATTAAAAGATCGTGATGGCGCTTGGTTAGACATTGAAAGCGATTACGGTTCTTTAATCGTAGATGCGGGAGATATGTTAGCGCGTATTACGAATGACGTAATTCCTTCTACTACTCACAGAGTAATTAACCCACAAGATGGAACAAATGGTTCTCGTTACTCTATGCCATTCTTTATGCATCCACATCCTGAGTCGGTATTAAGTTGTTTGCCTTCTTGTCGTGGTACAGGAGCTAAATACGCTGATACGACAGCTCACGAATTCTTAATGCAGAGATTAAGAGAAATCGGTTTAATTAAATAATTAGATGAACACTAAGTACTTAGTAGCTATTGGGGCCACGATTCTTGTCATGGCCTTTTTATTTTCAACAGAGAAAAAAGAAAAAAATGCAGAAGCTAATGAAGAGCAAACTGAACAATCTGTTGCCCCTGCTCAGCGTGCAGTTCCTGCGAGTGACTTAATCGTAGCGAATGCATCTTCTGTAGACAAAACTCCGGCCATTACTTTACCTGCTGCTGAAGTTAACCCAGTAAATCCTAAAGTGGCTGAATTTTTTGCTGGTAACTTAAAGTATATGAATAAATGCTTAGGCGCTATAAGCGCCAACGCGGCGGTAGCTGAGAGTGTGGCTCCTACTCCGGATAATTTACTCAATCAGTTGCGCTCTTCTCTTGGTGACGTTGTTATGCAGATGGATGATTGGTCGCAAACTGAAATTGTAGATCAAGATTCAAAACGTAAGCGCGTAAGAGTAGATTACGACTATATCGATGGCGCAACTCCCACAAAGCGGCTTTCGATGTACCAGATTAATTCTTATGGTATGCCCGAAATTATGAATTTAACTACAGAGGAAGTAAATAACCCCAATCAAGCTTATATTGATTCGTTGATTGAGGGTAATAAAGTTATAAACGACGAAAAAGGTGTAAGAGCTTATTTTGCAGAGGGCGAAGAACTCATCTATACAGTTCGCAACGGCCAACTCCAGAATGTCAGTATTAACCGTGGCGATAAATCTTTTAACTGTTTTAACCTCGACGACGAAAAATCGAGTTGTTCTTGTCCTTAATTATTTTTTCTTAAAAGTAACTTTAATAGGTAAATGATCTGAACTTTTGTATTCATTTAAAATATTTACGTCGATAACTTCTAAGCCTCTTGCGAAAACATGGTCTAATTTTAAATTACGTTTATCTTGCGAAGGCTTTAAATGCGATAGTCCTAGAGATTTTGTCTTTGCTAGTAGGTGATCTTTTCGTCCACCAGTCCACGTATTAAAATCACCTGCCCATATTACAGGGCCATCAAGTGTTTTGATGAATTCAGCTAAATGGTTCATCTGTCTTTCAAACTTAGAGCCTGTATTGAAATTTAAGCCATGTGTATTGATTAGGTGAACTTTTCCAACTTCAGGAATTTCTATAACCGAGTAGCCCGAAACTTTTGGTGTAAATGTGAAGGGCTCAGTGTCAGGAGACACGATAGTTGTGCTTTTATCCATTTCATAGCGTGTGGCTGTCATAACGCCAGTGGCTTCTTTATCGCCGTTACAGAAGCTTTTGTGAAAGCTGAAATGCATACTAAATTTAGAAGTAAAATCATTTTGTAAATTAGCTTCGTGCATAGCCTCTTGAATAAAAATTATATCAGCATTTTGTGCTAAATTAACGAGGTCGGGCATGAACTGATCATCAGCTAATTTGTGTGCATTCCAAGTAATCAAAGAAAACTCCTGAGAGTCTCTACTCGTCAGGACATGAGATGAAAATGAGAGTTGATTATTGAAAGCCTGTCCGCAAAGTACAGATTCTGATTTTGCATAAGCTTGTAGGCTCAATAACGTAACTAAAAGAAGTGTCTTTTTCATATGGGTTCCTCATTTATGATGTGTAATATTGCTATTATCGAACCAATTTTAAAGCTATATAATCGATTTGAGGGAGTTGGATTATCTAAAACTTGTACAATTAGACCTTTTTGGTTAAGACACAGCAAAACAAAGAGGTTCATGTGCTTAAATCAGTGCTTTTATTGACTTTAATTTCGTCTGTTTCTTTCGCTCAATTGGCCGATAAAACCGAGGCTTGTTACTCTGCTGCTATTAAAGTAGCGACTTATAAAATAGCTAAAGACTCTAAAATTAATGGTTCTGTTTTAAATGAAATAGGTTTTGTAGCTGAGTCCTGTTCTTACGATGGCCGCCAAGATTTAATACTTTGCTCAGATGCTAAAGGCGAAGTTCAGTTTGATGTTCAGTTCGATAGCTCTAATTACAAACAAAAAAATAATGGCTTAAACGAAATGTCTTACTTATTTACGACGGGCACACAAGGTGTAGATGTTAATTACGAATTGCATTTCGTAAAACCAAAGACATCAAACAGCTGCACCTACATTAAAAGTTCTGTATGGACTGATGGTTATGAGGAAATGTCTGGAGATAAAACTAGAGAAGAAATTCAGATGTGCGTATCAAATTGCTTATCAACTTACGACCGTCCGGGCGCAGAGCTTAAAGCCTGCATTGCCCGTTGTGATAAATAATTTTTACTGAAAACGCGTTAAAGCATCTTTTAACGAAACCACTTGTTCTTTAGACTGACGTAACAATATGCGGTCAGCTGCAACAACATCCTCATCAGCATTCTGTACGAATTTTTCATTCGACAGTTTGTTGCTGAGCAAGTTTACATCTTTTTCAAGTTTTTCGATTGTTTTTTGAATACGCTTAATTTCTTCGTCAAAATCAACTAAGCCTTCTAGTGGAATAATTACTTTTACGCGAGCATCGCCAAGGGCTACTTGGGTTACAGCGCATTTCATTAAATCTCCATCAGTGCCAATATCCATATTTTCAATACGACCTAATGTCATAATCGCTGCACGGTTATGGCTTAAGATTTTTTGTACTTCTGCTTGAGTTACTCCTAAACGTATATTTAGTTTTACCGCAGGACTAATTCTATTTTCGCCACGAATATTTCTAATCGCAGTAATAACTTCTTTAGTGATATCAATTTCGAGTTCAGCTTCTTTACTGGCAAAAGCTAAGAATTCTTTATCGTTATCTACAGTTGGATAAACATCAGTAATACAAGCGGCCGATTTAAGAGGTAAGTTAGAATAAATCTCTTCTGTTAAGAACGGGCAGAACGGGTGAAGTAACCTGATGATTCTGTTGAGTACATGCGCCATTACTAACTGAGTTGCATGTTTTTCTTCCGCAGTAGCAGAAGTCATAATCGGTTTAGTAAATTCGATATACCAGTCGCAGAATTGATTCCAGATAAATTGATAAAGAGCTGTAGCCGCATCTGAGAACTTATCGTTTTCTAAAGAGTTTTGTACAGTTTTTTCAACTTCAGCCAATTTTGCAATAATCCACTGATCAAAAACTGATAGGTTGGCTTTAGCGGGAAGTGCTTTGATGCCTTCAGCTGGAACTTTGAAATCATTTAAGTTACTTAAAACAAATCGCGAAGCATTCCAAACTTTATTCATAAAGTTACGGTAACCTTCAACTCTTTGTTCGCTGAATTTAAAATCTTTACCTGAGAATAAATGGGCTAAGAAGCTAAATCTTAATGCGTCAGCACCATACTTATCGATCATGTCGATAGGGTCGATAGAGTTACCTAAAGATTTCGACATTTTGCGGCCTTGGCTGTCGCGTACTAAACCGTGAATGTAAACAGTTCTAAACGGAACATCTTTTTTAAATTCGAGCCCCATCATAATCATTCTAGAAACCCAGAAGAATATAATGTCATGTCCAGTTACTAAATAATTTGTTGGGTAAAAAGTTTTTTGTGTTTCAACAGACTTTTGGCTTTCAGAAGGCCATCCCATTGTTGAGAAAGCCCAAAGAGCCGAACTAAACCAAGTGTCGAGTACGTCGTCTTCTTGTTTTATTTTAGTGCTGTTGCAGTGTTCGCAATTTGTTGGGTGCGCGGCTTCGGTTACAGTGTATTTTTCGCAAGCTTCACAAAACCAAGCAGGAATTCTGTGGCCCCACCATAATTGACGAGAAATACACCAGTCTTCAATGATGTTCATCCAGTGTAAGTAAACTTTTGTCCACGACTCAGGTTCAAAGCGAATGGTACCAGACTCCACAACTCTTTTAGCTGGAGTGGCTAAATTTTCCATTTTCATAAACCATTGTTCAGATAAAAAAGGCTCTACTACTGCGCCCGAGCGTGAGCAATGGCCTACAGAGTGAACATGAGGTTCTTCTTTTACAAGTAAATTTAAGGCTTTTAAGTCTTCTACAATTTTTTTGCGAGCGTCGATAACCTTCATGCCTTTGTAAGGGCCTGCGTTTTCATTCATCTCAGCTTTTTTAGTGAGTAAATTAATAAACTCAAGTTTGTGAGCTTTACCAATTTTATAATCGTTGAAATCGTGAGCTGGAGTTATTTTAACTACGCCAGAACCAAATTCTTTATCAACGTAAGTGTCTGCGATAATTCTAATTTGGCGGTTGATTAACGGAATTGTAACAGTTTTACCAATTAATGATTTGTAGCGATCATCATCTGGGTGAACACATAAGGCGGTGTCGCCTAACATGGTTTCAGGGCGTGTTGTGGCAACAGTTAAAAAGTCAGAAGTACCATCAATTGGGTAATTGATGTGGTACATGGAGCCTTTTACTTGTTGATGCTCAACTTCTAAATCAGAAATGGCAGTTTCTAGCGGGCCGCTCCAGTTAACGAGGCGTTGTCCTTTGTAGATAGCTTCTTTTTTATAAAGAGTTACGAATACTTTTTTTACAGCTTCAGAAACACCTTCGTCTAGCGTAAATGTGGCGCGTTCCCAATCACAAGAGTCGCCGAGTCTGCGCATTTGGTTGTAAATACGGTTTCCGTATTCGTTTTTCCATTTCCAGATTTCGTCTACAAATTTTTCGCGGCCCAGTTGATGACGGTTAACTCCAGTTTTTTTAAGTTCTTTTTCAACAACAGTTTGTGTAGCAATACCGGCGTGATCTGTTCCGGGTAACCACATGGCATTGAATCCACTCATGCGTTTCCAACGAATTAGTAAATCTTGAATGGTATGATCAAGCGCATGACCTAAATGTAAAAATCCAGTGACATTGGGAGGAGGTAAAATAATTGAAAATGGAGGCTTAGTAGATTGGTCTTGAGATTTAAAATGTCCAGACTCTTCCCACCATTGGTAAACTTTAGTTTCAACTTCTTGTGGATTATAGCGATCTGCTAGTGTTTTCATGGAGAAAATTCTATCAGGCTTGAGAGCGCTCCGTCACCATTTGCTGATAGCCGCCATCAATTACGTATACGTTGGTATAGGACTTATTTTGTAGCTCTGAGTACAGTTTTAAAGAATCTGAGCCGTCAGTGCACAATAAAACGATGGCGTAGTCTTTAGGGGCTTTTTTTTCTTCTACGCCGGCTAAGACTTGATCAGGGTTAACCAGTATCTGGTAGCTGTCTAAGTGCATTCGGCTCACGCTTGTATACCAAGGTCTTAGGTCTTCGCTCATATTAAAAAACAAGAAAGGAACACGGTTGTTAATTAAGTTATCAAACTGAAAAAAATTTACTTTATTTAACATCTACAGCTGCCTTAACTTTTTGTCCTGCATTAGGAATTTCTTTAAAAATTGTAATGACGACAAATAGTGCAATCATGGTCATCAATCCAGATAGAATAAAGGGAGACTCCATAGTCAACGAGCCAAAAAGTGCGCCGCCAACAGCAGGTCCGATTATTCGCCCGAGAGAGGCCATGCCTTGTGTTGTTCCAAGGGCTGCGCCTTGTTCGTTGGAGTCAGTTAAAAGCGAAATCGATCCTAAAATTGAAGGATTTGTAAAACCCATACCCAGAGCTAGTAGTGTTTGTGTGATAGCTAAAACAGGTAGTGATTCAGCTATCGCAATGCCTGAAAGCCCCATCGACATCAAAACTAAACCAGTTCTTAAAACTTGTTTTTCACCAAACTTAGGAATGAGTTTTCGAACTAAAAATCCTTGCGTGATAATAATCATAACTCCAATATAGGCAAAACCAAAACTGACTTCCTTTATTCCCCAGTTGAATTTTGCTTTCATAAATAAAACTAAAGTGGCCTCCATCGTGGACATAGCCAGCGATGAAAGAAAAAATACGAAAATAAGAGGACCAACAGTGGGGATTTTAAAAAATTTTACAATTTGCTCAAAGCGCGACAATTTTTCAGTGCTCACTTTTGCGAGATCACGAGTTTCTTTTAAATATTTCCAAGCAAAACCAAATGTAATGAGGCAAAGGGCAGAAACCCAGTAAGAGCTAAAACTTGTTTTGAAAAAAACATCTGTTGAAAGGTGTTCTGCCCAAACAGTAAGTCCGCCGCCAATG
Organism: Pseudobdellovibrio sp.; assembly: GCA_040080445.1. Classification (GTDB taxonomy): domain Bacteria; phylum Bdellovibrionota; class Bdellovibrionia; order Bdellovibrionales; family Bdellovibrionaceae; genus Pseudobdellovibrio. Next base: position 1,605 of record JBEBIK010000087.1, on the reverse strand, counting down.
GCAGGCCCAAATAAAAATCCAAGTCCAAAAGCTGCACCTATAAGAGCCATGCCTTTAGAGCGCTCCTGTGGCGGAGTAATATCAGAAATATAAGCTGATGCAGTTGAAATCGAAGCTCCAAAAAAACCTGAGAACATACGTGCGAGAAATAGAACTTCGAGGTTTCGAGCTTGTGCAAATAGCAAGTAAGAAAAAACTTCGCCCATTAAACAAATGAGCAAAATAGGCCGTCGTCCATATTTATCGCTGAGTTTTCCCCAGAAAGGCGAAAAGATAAACTGCATGAGTGAATAAACAGAAAGCAATAAACCTGTTTGCAGTGAGGTGGCTCCAAGTTCGGTGCTTAAGATAGGAATAATCGGAATTACAATTCCGAATCCAAGCAAATAGATAAAGACCGTAATGAAAATAATTACTTGTGGCTTTTTTTCGCTTGATATATTTAACATAACTCGACTTTCGACTGCTGCATATTATTTCAACTTAGATATAATAAGATTGCTATGAAAAAAACAAGTCTCTTTGTATTAATATTTTGCACAATTTCTTTCCAAAGTATCGCTAGGGCTGAGGCCGTTTACAAAGCGTTTCATACGGGTCGTTTTGATATGGGTCTTTCAACGAATTATTTCAAAACCGAGTCTAATTACGGCAGTAGTGGCGATAAACAAGCACTTCTTAGTGGTTCAAGTCTACAACTGATGAGCTTAGATACTAGTTTACGTTATTTGTTTTTTAACGACCTAGGCGTATACACAGGCTTAAATTTTAACAATGTTGAAACTAATAATGGTGTTACGACCAGAACAAATTCAGTATTAACTCATTTTTACGCTGGTTCTGATTATCAATTCTATGAATCACAGTTGTGGTCTTTGTATGCCGATTTTTCTTATGCACTTGCAAATGAAAATATTAATACAACCGCCGACTCAGCTTTAGCTTCAGATGGGGCTTCAGAAGCCAAAGCTAAAATAGTAGCTATGCTTAAATCAGATAGTTTTAAAAGCTTTGGTTCTGTTGGTTATGACTATAGAACAGAGGGTTTATCGGCATTACTGACTTATGGTTTGGGCGGAGAAATTCATTTTTCAGATTCGGCAATCGGTTTAGATCTTAACGGCTACACTTCTGTTTCTGATGATGAAAAAACCAGTACGCCTTTAGTGAGAGATGCTTTAACAACAAGAGTAAATGCTGGCAGTAAAAGATTTTATTCTATTAATCCAAATTTGTTAGATAGCAGCGTATATTACACTTACTCATTTGATCCTGATTTTGTTCTAAAAGTTAGTGCGGGAGCTACGTTACTTGGGTCGAACACGGCAGAGGGATATCACGCGGGTATTGCTTTTAATTGGGGTTTTGGAGGAAGTGGCTCTACAAAAAGCTCAAGCCGTTTAAGAGCACCTGTTAAAAATGTTGAAAATAAATCGGGTCTCCCAGACACGGAGCCTGGATTTCAGATGGACACTAATGACGGCGTAAATCAGGACCTTTTTAAGAAAATAGAACCATCTAAACCTAAAAAATAATTATTTTTTCATAAGTAGTTCGATAATTTCTTCATCTGAAAGATCAGTATCTATTTCGATAAGTTTATTC
>JBEBIK010000467.1:0-1721 GCA_040080445.1 Pseudobdellovibrio sp. | reverse complement strand
GCCAGCAGGAAGTCTGTAAATAATTACATTAGCGAAACTACCAAAAGCGGCACCAAATAAAAAAGCAAAAAAAATATAAGTTACATCGAAATCAAACAATTTCTTTCCTTCTGAAAAATAGTGAAGCTAAAAATAGCCAGATACTAACCCAAGCAAGGCTATGAAATGTAGCCCACCAGATTTCTGAATTTGATGGGCTATTCATCATATAATAATAAGATTTCCAGTTGTATTTATAAAATTCTGGTAAAAATATTTTGATTTTTGTCATTACGTTTACCAAAGTGTCATCTTTAAGTTTTGAAACAAAAAACTCAATGTCGGTAACTGAGTAACACAAAACCCAATAGCTTAACGTAGCCCCTAGCGCGAGAATTGGTCTAACTAACAAACCACAAGCTATAGCAAAGCTTGATACCACCATAGCTTTTAAGAATGTACTGTAGGTGGCAAGCACTAAACCAGCATTATAATTTGATTTTCCTGATGAAAAAATAAGGCTAAGTAAAAATCCACTACTGAATAGAAAACACAAAATTACAATCGACAACCAAAAACCCAATACAACATTACTTCTAGGAATGGGGCGAGAGAGCAATACGAATAAAGTCTTTCTGTCGATTTCACGTTGAATCGAATGTGAACCAATCAAGCTCGAAATAACGATTAAACCTAACTCTAAACCTGCTAAACCAAAATCATATAAAAGACGCTCTTGTACAGAAAAAGTTAGTGAACTTAAAAGATGGCTAAACGCTATAAATACTAATCCAAAAAAAATGATAATATGAAAAAATTTAAGTCGAATCCACTCACTCGCATTTAACTTAGCTAAAATGAGTATTGAGTACATTTGTTTCATGCGTTTAAATTCTCTTTCAGATCAATTTTAAATTGGCTGTAGGCTTCTTCAAGACTAGCGTAATTTTTTTTAAATACCTGAACCTCACCTGTGTAAACCATTTTTCCAGAATGAATTATCAACAAATCATCACAAAGCTCTTCAACGTCTTCTAGTAAATGACTACTCATCAATATAGTCAGTTTTTGCTTTCTTAGCTCTTTGAGAATATCTTTAATCAATATACGACCGTCTGGATCTAAACCCGACATAGGTTCGTCTAATATTAAAAATTCAGGTTCGCATATCAAAGCCTGCGCGATTCCTATTCTTTGCAGCATTCCCTTAGAATAATCTTTTAACTTTTTGTTCTTGGCGTGACTTAATTTAACGAGCTCAAGAATTTCAGCTGCTTTATCTGAAAATTTATCAGCGGGTTTTTGTGATAAATCCCAATGAAGTTTTAAAAATTCTAAACCAGATAAAAATTCCTGAAAAAATGGTCGTTCTGGCAAAAAACCTATCTTAGCTTTATGTTTTAACGAGTACTTTTCGCCGAAGAAAAAAATATGACCTTTGTTAGGAAAAATAAGTTCGAGCAAGCATTTGATTGTTGTCGACTTGCCTGCGCCATTAGGTCCTATAAAACCTACGAATCGACCTTGCTCAATAGAAAAAGTCACATCGGATAAAGCCACATTAGGTTTTTTATAGAAATCTGTTTGAAATGATTTATGTAAGTTTTTAGCTTCTAATATTTTCATAGTTTAATTACAGATTGAAACGATTTAACCATCTCGCGGACAGGGTCATACTGTCTCGAGGTTGCCGGCATCAACTCCGAAGTGCCGAGAACTTCTGTTAACCTGTCTCTTATACA
>JBEBIK010000466.1:0-1724 GCA_040080445.1 Pseudobdellovibrio sp. | reverse complement strand
GACTTAGCAGGGTTGACTTGCCGGCTCCGTTAGGGCCTATAAGACCAATGTGCTCTGAGGTTTCAATTGCAAAAGAAATATTTTGAAAAAGTGTCTTTGATGAAAATGATTTTGAAAGCTGGTAAGCCGAAATTAGAGTCGCCATGGGTTCCGATCAGATTTAATTTATTTTTTTGATTTAACTTCAGCTTTTTTAGCTTTGCAAGCTTCTATGTCACTTGAATTAACAGTAACGCCTTCTACCTTTTCACCTTTTAGCAAAGGTTGTAGGCAGGATTTAGAGAGGCTTTTCTTTTCGTTGAGAGATTTGCTGAAACCTGCGCTTTTGCAGGCTTCCATTAGCTTCATACACGGGCCGTCTTGGTGCTGTTCGTTGTTATCTTGTCCGAAAGCAAGGGGAGTAAACATTAAAACAACTAAGGCGGTTTTAGAAGCAAATAATGCGATTTTCATATAAAAGCTCCCCTGTTAATATTGGGCACTTTTTAGAGTTTAATGTCAATTACTAACTAGATTAGTCGCCTCTTGAAACACTCACTCTGTTGCCAAGAATACTAGATGGTTTTCCATCTTTATCTAAGCCTACCATAAACTCTATGCCAGTTTCGCCAATGGGCTTGTAAGTAATGATGATCGTGCACTTTGCTGCCAATTTAGTTGGCTCATCACAGCTAGCAGTAAAGTCTTTAACGCGTCCTGTGTATTCGTCATCATCGCCACCAAACATATTTGCCAATGCATCTACAATTGGTTCAAGGCCTTCTTCTAAAATAGCTTTTAATTTTTCGTCTGCGTGAACATCGCCAACCATTGTTATTTTATCTACATCTTTAACTAAAACCTCTAGAGCTTGATTCATGAACTCGTTTTTTTTATCTTTTGCGGCATCTTTATCTTGTGAAAATGCGCTAAGTGAAAACATAACAACCAATGCAGACATCATAAACTTTTTCATGTAATCTCCTTTGAGTACAACCTGTACTCAGCACTATTCGTACCATGGCCTTTATGTATTTTATTTGATTTAGACCAACAGATTGTAAATTAGTTTTACAGGCTAGCAGGATTTGCTAAGCATTCTCATAGTGAGACAGTTAATTTTTTCCTAACATCTCAAAGGCATAATATTTTACAAGACCTGCGTGCTCATGTAGGCAGGTATCGAGTATCATTACATTTTTTGTAGCGCTCTCCCATTGCATCTTAGCTAATAGTTTGTCGGATACGGCAGGCGTAGCGTTAATATTAAAAATTTTAAAAAACATCAAAGATCTTTTCATGTGCGTGCCTGAAGTAACTAAGATGATATTTTCAAAATGATGCTCTTTAATAATAGCCGATGAAAACTTAGCATTCTCAAAAGTATTGAGGCTCAAGTTTTCTACAATTAAATCTTCTTTAGAGATATTATTACCTACGAGCTCATCGTGCATAATTTCGGCCTCGGATTTGCCAATACCTGCAGGATCTCCACCGCTCATTAAAATTTTGCAATTTTGGCCCGATTTCTTACAGTTGAAATAAAGGCGGGCGGCTTCATTAAGCCTTGAGTAACCATAGGTCTGCGTGCTGTAGTGCTCTTCATTCCATTTTGTAGAGCCGCTTCCCAGTAGCACAATCACATTTGACGGCTGCCACTGCGGATTGCGCAAAGCTTCGTGCACTTGTAAATCTTTTAGTAAAATTTCACTGAAATAGCCTGATCCAGCTCCAACAGAGTAGAT
>JBEBIK010000002.1:0-33854 GCA_040080445.1 Pseudobdellovibrio sp. | reverse complement strand
ACCGAAAGAAGCTTAGAGCTCAAAAAAAGAAAAAGAGAAATTTTATCAATTTTTTCAATTTCAATTTTACTAGCATTCCTAGTAGGACTTGAAGTTTATATTTTTAGGTCAGGTCAAAACTTACCTTCTTCATATGTTCTGTTTTTTATAGGCTTAGTAAATGTAAATTTAATTTTAGTATTACTTCTTCTTTTCTTAATTTTCCGCAACGTCGTTAAAGTGTTTATCGAAAGACGAGGCAAAATTTTTGGTTCTAGTCTTAAATCAAAGCTCATGGTGTCATTCGTTTCGTTTTCGGTTATACCCACTTTGTTGGTATTTACAATTTCGGTTTTTTACCTTAATAGTAGTTTTGAAAAATGGTTCTCACAGCGCATGCTTTCGGTTTTAAGAAATGCATCTGAGGTTATCGACACATTCATTTCTAACGAAAAAAAACGTGGTTATGAATACTCACGTTTGGCTTCGCGCGAAATCATTAAGATCAAGGGCGTTCCTCGCCAGCTATATCTCGATAAACTTAGAAATCAGTACAAGCTTGATGCCATAGAGTACTACGACGACTTTTTTGAAAATCGCGTGGTCTCGCAAGATGAAGAACTCAATTCAGAATTAGTTCCTGCGCTCAATCTGGAATTCCTACAAAAAGGTATTTCAAATCACGACGAAGCCAGCATCATTCAAATCTTTGGAGACTATAACCTATTACGCGTTATGGTTCCTGTTGAGAAAAAAAATCACACAGGAGTTGTAGTTGTTACAAAATTTTTAAACTTAACTCCAGGTTCAAAGTTTGATGATATCGTGGGTGCCTACCAAGAATTTCATAATAATTCACTTGTAGAATATCCATTGAGGTCAATTTATTTCATTATGCTTATCGTAATGACTTTGGTTATTATTTTCGCCGCCGTATGGTTCGGCTTTTACTTGGCTCGTCAGCTTTCGATACCGCTCGTGCAATTAGGTCGAGCTACAAAACGAGTAGCCGCTGGCGATTACTCTCAATTAGAAATCGAATCGGGAAGCGAAGAAATCAACAGCCTTATTGGAAGCTTCAATCAGATGATCGGAAACCTATCTTCATCTGAATTAGAACTACAACAAACTATTAAAAATTTAAATCAGTACACTCATTATGTTGAAATCGTTCTTAAAAACGTGAGCGCAGGAGTTATTTCAGTCGATATGACTGGGCGGCTTACTACGGTTAATCGAAGAGCCGGTGAGCTCTTGCAAATTGACTCAGCTAATAGCGTAGGTAGGCACATACGTGCTCTTTTAAGCGAAGAAAATTATAAAATCTTTTCAAGTATAGTTAGGTCTATGCAAGAAAACTCTTTGGTATCATTACAGAAAGAAATACGCATTACGGTTGGAGCTGAAACCATTCCGCTTTCAGTGCATACCTCTATTTTAAAAGATGAAGAAGCTAAAGAAATTGGCCGAATTATGGTTTTCGATGATATGACCCCAATTGTAAATGCACAAAGAGCAGCGGCTTGGACAGAAGTAGCCCGCCGTATTGCACATGAAATTAAGAATCCACTTACGCCAATTCGTTTAGCGGCAGAAAGAATGGCCAAAAAATTTGGTTCACAAATAACTGATCCTGCATTTCAAGATTCAATACGTATGATCGTAACTCAGGTCGACGATATGAGAATTTTAGTAAACGAGTTCAGTCAGTTTGCGAGACTGCCACAAATTAAAACTGTTCCAGGCCAGATTAATGAGGTTCTTGGTAAGACGGCTCAAATCTACGTGGATACGCATTCTAATATTCAGTTCATTCTCAATTTCGACAAAAAAATACCTGAGTTTCAGTTCGACCCTGACCAGCTTAAAAGGGTATTTGTTAATTTAATCGATAACGCTGTTGCCGCAGTACAAGGCGAAGAGTCGGCTTGTATCAGTATTGAAACTGAGTACAACAAGCAACAACAGGTTTTAAAGATATCTTTTGCTGATAACGGAGTTGGAATTGCGCCAAGAGACCGAGTGCGGGTTTTTGAGCCCTATTTCTCGACCAAAGAAAAAGGAACTGGTCTTGGCTTGCCTATAGTAAAAAGTATTATAGAAGACCACGGCGGTGTCATACGTGTTTTAGAAAATCAAAATAAAGGTACTAAGATGTATATCGAGTTACCGATTTTACCATTAGAGGGAGTTTAAATGGAACTTCATGCCCAGAAAAATAAATTGAAAATTCTCATTATCGATGACGAATCACCAATACGCGAAGTTTTATCAGAAAGTTTACGCGATGATGGATACGAAGTTATGGTGGCAGCCGACGGCCCATCTGGCTTAATAGTATTAAAATCTTTTTCTCCTGATATTTGCTTTTTGGATATTTGGATGCCTAAAATGGACGGTATTGAGGTTTTAACTCAAGCTGTACCGTTACACACTAACACTTCTTTCGTGATGATCTCAGGGCACGGGACAATTGAAACAGCAGTAAAAGCCACTAAAATTGGTGCATGGGATTTTATCGAAAAACCACTTTCTTTAGATAAAGTATCAATTGCCATTGATCACATCGTAAAACTTAAAGGGGAGCGCGACGAAAAAAACGCTCTATTAAACAAACTTAGAAAAACTATCGCTTTGGTAGGCGAGTCTCAAGTTATGCAAAAAATCAGAGAAAACGTTACACAATTTGCTAAAAACAGTGTGCCTTTGTTTGTTGAAGGTGAAATTGGTTCGGGCCGCGAATTAGCGGCCCAGAATATTCACTACATGAGTATTCGTGCCAGTGGCCCCTTTTCAGAAGTTAACTGCAGTACACTGCCTCAAGATCTAATTGAAATTGAACTTTTCGGTATAGAAAAAGGAACTCTTCCAGGCATTGATAAAACTCGACGTGGAAAAATTGAGCTCATGAATAACGGAACTCTATTAATCGAAGAAATCGAAGAGATGCCAATAGTGCTTCAAGAAAAATTATCTAACTTTATCAAAAGCCAGAACTTTAACAGATTCGGAAGCTCTGAGCCTTTAACTAGTGATGTACGTGTTATTCTAAGTTCGACTATGAGCTTAGAGATTTTAAAAGCAAAAGGTAAAATCCATGCGGAACTTGCTCTCCTCATAGATAAATCATGTATGTTAATGCCGCCTTTACGAGACCGTCCAGAAGACATCTACTCTTTGGTTATGCATTTCAGTGACATCGCCGCTAAACAAATGGCTTCTCTAAGAAAAACAATTTCTGAGCAGGGTCTGAAGCTAATGCTTAAACACAATTGGCCAGGAAACGTTCGCGAACTTAAAAACTTTATTGAGCGCGTGTATATTTTAACTCCTTCAGACTTTGTCGATGTACACGATTTAAAATTTGCTGGTCTTATTGATAAAAAATCGGCCACCTCTTCTGGAGCTGCTGACTTAAATGATTTCTCCACATTCCGTGAAGCGCGGGCAGAATTTGAGAAAGATTTTTTAATTAAAAAAATACAAGAAAACGGCGGAAATATTTCTAAAACAGCAGAAGCCATTGGTTTAGAAAGAAGTTACCTTCACAGAAAAATTAAAGCCTACGGAATCGAGGTTAGTCTATGAAATGGTCTCAAACACACATATTTACTCTTAAAGAAGCCCCATCTGATGCAGAGATTCCATCTCATAAATTAATGGTGCGTGCAGGCTTTATTAAAAAGTTAGCTCCAGGTCTTTATACCTACGGAAATTTAGCTTTAAGAGCTATCCGTAAATTCGAAAACATAATTCGCGAAGAACTAGCTAAAGATGGCTGCGTAGAAATTTTAATGCCAATGGTGCACCCAAAAGAACTTTGGATGGAAACAAACCGCTGGAATGAAATGGGTGCAGGTTTATTAAAGTTTAAAAATCGTAATGATCACGAGTTTTGCTTAGGAGCAACTCACGAAGAGGCGATTGTTGATTACGTTCGTCACGATGTTAAGTCCTACCGCGATTTTCCAAGAAATATTTATCAAATACAAACTAAGTACCGCGATGAAATCCGCCCACGCTTTGGTTTAATGCGCGGTCGTGAATTTTCAATGAAGGACGCTTACAGTTTTGATGCAGATCAAGCGGGAGCTCTTAAAGCTTACGATGCTATGTACAAAGCCTATCAAAGAATTTTTGATCGTTTGAATTTACAATATCGTATCGTACAGGCAGACGCTGGCAATATCGGCGGCAGCCAAACTCACGAATTTCAATTGTTAGCAGATGCTGGCGAAGACTCACTTTTGGTAAGCGATAAAACCCAATTTGCAGCAAATATCGAAGTTTGCCCAGCAATAGATGCAGAACCTTACAAATCGCCACATACCTCTGAGTTAGCGATTGAAAAATTCGCAACAGCTGGTGCAAAAACAATTGCCGATCTTGAAAAATTAACTTCTGTGCCAGCTCATGAATTAGTAAAAACAATTTACTATTCGGCTAATGAAGGTAACGACGCTAAAGACAAATCATTAAAAGCTTTTGCGGTTTTACTACGCGGCAGTGATGAAGTTAATCCGATCAAAGTTAAAAATTTTTTAAAAATGGCAAATGAGCCCCGAATGTTAACTGACGATGAAGTTCGTGAAGTTACCGGTGCAAATCCAGGTTCATGTGGACCTGTTGGATTAAAAATACCAATCTATTCAGATAACGGCGTAGAAAATTTAAAAAACTATATTGTTGGCGCTAACGAAGATGGTTTCCATTTAAAAAATGTAAATCATGGTCGTGACTATCAAACTAAATTTATTGATTTTAGAATGGCTCGTGAGGGCGATAGATGCCCTGAATCAGATGGTCATCTTAAATCTTATCGAGGTATTGAAGTTGGTCATGTTTTTTACTTAGGTCAAAAATACGCACAAAAAATGAATGGCGTGTTCTTAGATAAAAACGGAAAGTCTCAGTTTTACGAAATGGGTTGCTACGGAATTGGCGTAACCAGAACTGTTCAAGCTTGCATCGAACAAAGTCATGATCAAGACGGTATAATTTGGCCCAAAGCCATTGCACCTTATCACGTACATATTTGTCATTTAGATCCAAAAGATCCAGTTGCTTCGGCTTATGTTGAGGGTATTACCCAAGAACTCGAATCAAAAAACATTGAAGTTCTTGTCGACGATCGTGATGAGCGCCCAGGTTTTAAATTTAAAGATGCAGATCTTTTAGGTTTTCCGGTGCGTATTGTAGTTGGCAAAAAAGGTTTAGAGTCAGATCAAATCGAAGTTGTACAACGTAAAAACAAAGAAGTTTTCAAAATGGGTAAAAACGAAGTTATCCAAAAAGTTTTTGAGCTTCTGAAATAAAGGTAAAGATGAGATTTTTAAAGAATCCTATTATCGTAGCTTTGGATGTTGATTCGAAAGATGACGCTCTAAAAATACTAGATCACGTCGGTGATTTAGTCGGCGGAGTTAAGCTTGGACCCAGACTTGTATATCGCTATGGTGCTGAACTGGTAACTGAAATAGCAGAAATTGCCCCAGTATTCGTGGATAATAAATATTTTGATATACCATCAACAATGGTGGCCGCAGTCAGAGCTAGTTTCGATGCAGGAGCAACTCTTGTAACCGTGCATGCGCTGGCGGGTTCTGAGGCTCTAAAAGAGCTGCACAAACTCGAAGTGGAGCTCAACCAAATACGCGCTTTTAAAATATTAGCAGTTACTATTTTAACAAGCTGGGATAAATCTTCAATGCCTGCAAGTTTTCACTCTTGGTCTGTGGAAAACCATGTGCGTAGCCTCACACAAGAAGTTTACAGTTCTGGCTTGCGTGGCTTAGTTTGTTCGGGTCATGAGTTGGAATATTTAAATTACCCAGGATTATTTAAAGTCACTCCGGGAATTCGTCTCTCAACGGATCAATGTTCTGAACAATCGGAAGATCAAAAACGTATTATGACACCCAAGCAAGCGATTAAAGCAGGTGCTTCAGCGCTTGTAATTGGTAGACCCATCCTAAAAGCACATAAACCTCGTGAAACTATTTTAGATATTTTAGAAAGCTGTACATAATGAGAAAAAATAATTTTAAAGCTAAGCCTCAGTCCCAAAAACCACCAGACAGAAATTTTTCTAAACCAGGCACAAGACCTCAAGGCAAATCTCCTGAAAAATCGACTTACCCTAAGTCTTGGAGACAAGTGGCTGGAACTCACGCCATTATGGAATTACTTAATACGCATCCTAAAAGCGTGCAATTAGTTATCATGCAAGCGAACTGGAACACATCAGCAGAACTACGTGATTTAGCCAAGATCTTAGAAACTAAAAAAATTAAAATGGAACAAAAATCTGATCAGCAGTTACAAGAGATCTGCAGATCACATCAAGGTGCTGTTGCTTTTTCTGATTTAACTTTAACTTTTGATTACGAAAATACAGAATGGGCCGATAAAGCCATGGTGCTCGCCCTAGATGGTGTTGAGGATACACAAAATTTAGGCGCTATTCTTCGTACAAGTTGGCTCATGGGCGTTAACGGAATAATTATTCCTGAAGATCGTGCTGTGGGTTTAACGGCAAATGTTCACAAAGTGGCATCTGGTGGCGCAGAACATGTGCCAATTCACCGAACAAATCAATTTACACCTCCCTTTGAAACCCTTAAGAAGGCGGGTTTTTGGGTATTCGGGCTTTCTCACAAAGCCACTAAAACCATCTATGATATGACAATTCCCGAAAAAGTGATCTGGGTATTGGGTTCGGAAGATAAAGGTTTAAGAGGTACAACTGAAAAAGCCTGTGATGAGCTTGTAAGTATTCCACAGCTGTCGGCTAATGCGAGCTATAATGTTTCGGTTACGGCAGGATTAGCGCTAGGTGAGACCAAAAGACAGTGGTCTAAGAAGAAGTAGCTTGCTTTGGCGACAGCCTAAAGTTATCAATAAACACCAAATTACTTGAAAAAAGAGGACAAAATGAAATCTATTACCGAATTCGGTCAACCCGTATTACAAAAATTCTTAACAGCTAAAGCAGCTTTATTATCTGAAGGCAAGTCTCCAGAAGAAGTAACAACAGCTTTAGGTGAATCTTTCAAATTAGAAGGCGACAAATTAAAATACATCACTGCTGCTGCAGAATTAATGGCTGATAAAAAAGCTGTTCGTCGCGTAGTTGTAGTTAGTTTTGCTGAAGGCGAAACAGCTCCTCTTAAATATCAAAAAGTTGAAGAAACTCACTACTTAGTTGAAACTCTTGAGCCAGTAAAAGTTGCTGCTGCTCCAGAAAAAACTGAGCGCGGCGGACGCGGCGGTGGCCCTCGTAAAGGTGGCGGCACAGGCGGTGGACCTAAAACTTCTCCTTGGGGCGCTTCTCCTGAAGAAATCGCATTAAAAAAGAAAGCTTCTTTAGCAGCGAAAGCAGCAGCTAAGTAATATGAAGTTCGTTGTATTAACCATTGGCTTAATTGTTTCTGTATCTGTTTTTGCGGGTAACAAACACAAGCATAGTCATCGCGAGCATGGTGCCCATTCGCATGGATCGGGCACTCTTGCAATTGCTTTTGATAATGTTAAAGGCAAAGTTGATTTGAAAATCGCAAGCGAAAGTATTTTTGGATTTGAGCACGTAGCTAAAAATGCAAAAGACAAAAAAATTGTTGGTGAAGCACTTGTAAAACTTGAATCAAAAATCACAGAAATGTTAGTTTTTGACTCAAGTTTAAAATGCATGATCAGCAAAGACAAAATTGAAGTGGTTCAGGAGGGTAAGCATAGTGATATAGTAGCTAGCTACAATGTAGTTTGCGAAAAATCACCTGTAGGAACAGAGCTCACATTTAATTTTCAGATGCAATTTCCGAAAATCAAAGATTTAGATGTTCAAGTTATCGCCGACAATGTTCAGAAGTCAGTCGAAGCTAGCAAAAACTACACAAAGTTACTTTTAAAATAGTACTCATAATAATGAGGCTTGCATAAAAAATGCAGACTCATTATATATTGAGAATGTACAAGCCTGCCTATACTAATCCCCAAGAAAAACAGCAAATAGTAGATTTAATTTCAGATTATCCATTTGTAACCATCATTTCGAATGATCTTGAAGGTCAACTTTCTGTAAGTCATATTCCAGTTGTTACTGAGTTTGTAAATCAAGAATTGAAATCAATTACCGGTCATTTTGCTATTCGCAATCCGCAGGTAGAGCACTTAAAGAAAAACAGTTCAGTGACTTTAATATTTCAAGGCCCGCATACTTACATAACTCCGCTTTGGTATAAATCGGGAAGAGATGTTCTTCCTACTTGGAATTACTGTGTCGCGCATGTGCATGGAGAGCTTAAATTCGACACTTCTTTTGAATCTATTTGCGCCAATTTAAAAGCTCTCACCAAAAAATTCGAGCAAGGCCCAAATGCATGGGAATTTGAACTTCCCGATGACTTAGATAATCCAGAAGCTTTAACTTCGGCCATAGTAGCTTTTACTGTTATTCCTAACAATATCGAAGCTAAATTTAAACTCGGACAAAATCGTCAACTCATTGATCGCCAAGGTGTTGTAGAAGGGTTAAATTCGCGAACGGATGATATGAGTTTGGCTGTTCAAAAATTAATGCAGCAGGGTCTTTCTCAAAAATGAAAAAAATTTCGATTATTGGTAATCCGTGCTCGGGTAAAACTACATTAAGTCGTGCGTTAGCTGAAAAATATAATCTCCCTTTAACACATGTGGATAGTATTCAGTTTTTAGAAGGAATGGTCTTGCGTGAGCCAAATGAGACACGCCAAATTCTTTTAGATATTTCAAATCAATCAGAATGGATAATTGATGGATTGGGTCCATTAAAAATAATTGAAGATCGATTTCAAAAATCGGATTTGGTTTTAGTTATTAGAATTCCTCTCTGGAGAAATTTAATTTGGCTGGTGAAGCGTCAGTTCAAGTCTATTTTTGTAGCTCGCGCGGAGTTGCCTGTGCATTCTCAAGAGGCGAGCTTGCTGCAAACTTGGAAGTTATTAACAAATATTCGCAGTGTGCAGACTGGTTTGTGGCCGCAGTTAGATCGAATTTTTTTACGTGATATCTATATAAATAAAGTTCGATACATTAAAAGGGTTGAAGAATTGAATCGTTTAAGTCGAATTGGCCTGAGTTAGATTTTCAATATGATCATTTGCTAAGCATAGTAAAACTTAGTTTTGCATAAAAATGTTTATGAATATCTCCATTTTCCGAGACAAACTGCCAGAGACGTCAATAAAAGCGAAAGCTCTAATAAAATGAGTTTGACCTAAGGCTAAGTATCCGATAGAAATTTCAAGTTCAGGCGTCACTGGTTGGATTTTATTTTTTGGCCATAAGTGTCTGTAGTGCTGGTTTAGCTCAATTGGTAGAGCAGCTGATTTGTAATCAGCAGGTTGCGGGTTCGAGTCCCATAACCAGCTCCAAATTTTTGCGAGTACGCAAAGTTGTTTGGATAGGTGCCCGAGTGGCTAAAGGGGGCAGACTGTAAATCTGCTGGCTTCGGTCTTCGAAGGTTCGAATCCTTCCCTGTCCACCATTTTTTTCCCAAATCGTCACTCACTGGGGAGAAGCGTAGTCATAAGAGTTTGATGGGCGGGAGTAGCTCAATTGGCTAGAGTATCTGCCTTCCAAGCAGAGGGTTGCGAGTTCGAGACTCGTCTCCCGCTCCAATTAGGCTCTTTGATTTAACATGTGGCATAGGCCCGTGTAGCTCAGTGGTAGAGCACACCCTTGGTAAGGGTGAGTTCGTCGGTTCGGCTCCGATCACGGGCTCCAAGCTTTGATGGCTATTGATTTTTTAGGTTTTTGATTTAGTATGGTAACGAAATTTTAATTATTAACAAATCTCTGCAGGAGGACAAATGTCTAAAGAGAAATTTAACCGCTCGAAACCCCATTGCAATATCGGAACTATTGGTCACGTCGATCATGGTAAAACAACTTTAACAGCAGCAATTACTACAACACTTGCTAAATCTGGTAAAGCTCAAGCGATGTCTTACGATCAAATCGATAAGTCTCCTGAAGAAAAAGAACGCGGTATCACAATCTCTACAACTCACGTTGAATACGAAACTGACAAACGTCACTACGCTCACGTTGATTGCCCGGGACATGCCGATTACGTAAAAAATATGATTACTGGTGCCGCTCAAATGGATGGCGCTATTTTAGTTGTTTCTGCAGCTGACGGTCCTATGCCACAAACTCGTGAGCATATCCTTCTTGCTCGTCAGGTTGGCGTTCCTTCACTAGTTGTTTTCATGAACAAATGTGACATGGTTGACGACAAAGAATTACTCGAACTAGTTGAAATGGAAATTCGCGAACTTTTAACTAAGTACGAATTCCCAGGTGACGAAATTCCAGTAATCCAAGGTTCTGCTAAACTTGGTTTAGAGGGCGTTGATTCTGACTTGGGTACTAAGTCTATCCTTAAGTTAATGGAAGCTTGTGATACTTACATTCCTCAACCAGCACGCGCAGTTGATAAAACATTCTTAATGCCTGTGGAAGACGTATTCTCGATCTCTGGTCGTGGTACTGTTGTTACTGGTCGTGTTGAGCGTGGAATCGTAAAAGTAAATGACGAAATCGAAATCATCGGTATCCGTCCAACTCAAAAAACAACTGTTACAGGTATCGAAATGTTCCGTAAGTTGTTAGATGAAGGTCAAGCGGGCGATAACTGTGGTGTTCTTTTGCGTGGTACTAAAAAAGAAGACGTTGAACGTGGTCAAGTTTTAGCTAAACCAGGTTCTGTTAAACCTCATAAAAAATTCAAAGGTGAGGCTTACATCCTTACTAAAGAAGAAGGTGGACGTCATACTCCATTCTTCACTAACTACCGTCCACAGTTCTACTTCCGTACAACAGACGTAACTGGTGTTGTAACTTTAAAAGCAGGAACTGAGATGGTTATGCCAGGTGATAAAGTTGAAATTAACGTTGAGTTAATCACACCAATCGCTATGGAACAGTCTTTACGTTTCGCGATTCGCGAAGGTGGACGTACTGTTGGATCTGGCGTAGTTACTGAGATCTTAGAATAATTACACAACGCATTATAAGTACATTCAAAAAGTACGCCAAGGGACAACTTAGTAGTTGTCCCTTTTGGCTTTTTAGAGTTATATTCTGCATCTTGTGTAAAGCATAGGGCAGTAGCTCCAGTGGTAGAGCGAACGACTCCAAATCGTTAGGTCGTGGGTTCGAATCCCTCCTGCCCTGCCATTTTTGATTTTTTTATAAAAATCAAACGCTAAACATGAGTTGAATAAAAACGGGGTTTATAAAATGGATAATACGAATTCAAAAATTGTAACACTAAGTTTCTTATCATTTGCTGCACTTATCGGATTCACAATTTCTACTCTTTTAAGAGTGTTTTCTGGAGCATTCGGTGTTGTTGCAAAAGCGATGGAGCTTGATATTATTCGCCACGGTTTACCAGTGGCAGTTGCATTAGGCTTATTTATTTATCTTCAGTTTAACAAAAATATTTTAACTTGGGCCGATGAAGTTATTGGAGAGGTCAAAAAAATAGTTTGGCCTCCATCTAAAGACACTCGTGGCATGACAATCGTGGTAGTTATCATGGTTATTATATCAAGCATTATTGTAAGTGTTTTCGATATGTTTTCAGGTTTCATTTTAAACCAGTTAATGAAGTAGGGAATCAACATGGATAAAAAATGGTACATCATTAACGTTCAGTCTGGTTGCGAAGCAACTGCTAAAACAGCTATCGAAGAGAGAATTAAATCTAGCAAGATGGAAGCTCAATTCGGCGAAATATTAATTCCAGCAGAAAATGTTGTTGAATTAGTTAAAGGCCAAAAAACTACAAAATCTCGTAAGTTTTTTCCGGGCTATATTTTTGTAAATATGGTTTTAAGTGATCAAACTTGGCACTTAGTTAAAAACTCTTCAAAAGTTGGTGGCTTTGTTGGTTCTGGTACTGGAACGGCAAAAACTCGCCCACCAGAAGTTCCTGAGCATGAAGTTATGCGCGTAACTCAGCAAATGGCAGGTCTTGCTGAAAAACCAAAAGCTAAAGCTAATTTTTCAATTGGCGAACAGGTTATGGTTGTTGATGGTCCGTTCAGTAACTTCAACGGTACTGTAGAAGACATCAATGAAGAAAAAGCAAAAGTAAAAGTATTAGTTAGTATTTTTGGACGTCCTACTCCTGTGGAGTTAGATTTCGTTCAAGTTGAAAAAAGTTAGTTAAATATTAAATGAGTTAAACCATGGGGGTTTGGCTCAAATAAAAAACCCTTACTCATTTTACAGAAGTGAGTAAATGCAAAAGTGGGAACACTAAAGGAATACAACCAATGGCAAAAAAAGTCACAGGTATGATCAAATTGCAAATACCGGCAGGGAAAGCTAATCCAGCTCCACCCGTTGGACCGGCGCTTGGACAGCATGGGGTAAATATTATGGAATTCTGTAAACAGTTTAACGCTAAAACTCAAGCGTTAGGTGATAGTATCGTTCCGATCATCATCACTGTTTACCAAGACCGTTCATTTACTTTCATCACTAAGACATCTCCGGTATCGTCTTTGATCAAAAAAGCATTAAAATTAGAATCAGGTTCTAAAATGCCACAAAAAGACAAAGTCGGTAAAATCAAACAAGAACAAATCAAAATAATCGCAACTACAAAGTTGCCTGATTTAAACTGTGTAAAAGTTGAATCAGCCATGTCTCAAGTAGCAGGTACTGCGAAGAGCATGGGGATTGAAGTAGAGTAGGTGTAATATGGGAAAAAATTTCACAGCAGCATCTAAAAAAGTAGATTCTACAAAAAAATATTCATTCGTAGATGGCGTTAAATTGGCAGTTGATTCAGCTCCGGCTAAATTCGACGAATCAATCGACGTTGCAGTTCGTTTGGGTATTGATCCAAAACAATCAGATCAACAAGTTCGTGGCGCTATTGCTTTACCTCACGGTTTAGGCAAAAACGTTCGCGTAGTTGTTTTCGCTAAGGGTCCAAAAGAAGCTGAAGCAAAAGCAGCTGGCGCAGACTATGTTGGCGCAGAAGACCTAGTTGAGAAAATCAACGGTGGTTGGTTAGATTTCGATAAATGTATTGCGTCTCCAGATATGATGGCGACTGTTTCTAAAGTTGCTAAGGTTCTTGGACCTCGTGGTTTAATGCCGAATCCTAAAGTTGGAACAGTAACTATGAATGTTGGCGAAGCAGTTACGGCTGAGAAAAAAGGTAAATTAGATTTCCGCGTTGATAAGGCGGGTATCGTTCACGTTTCTATCGGTCGCAAATCAATGGGCGCAACAAAGTTAAAAGATAACTTCGATGCATTCATTCAAGCTATCGTTAAAGCTAAGCCTGCAACATCTAAAGGTACTTACTTAAGATCTTTAAATATTGCTTCAACTATGGGGCCTGGAATCAAGCTAGATGCTAATGAAGCAATGGCGGGTTCTGGAGAATAGTTAACTGCTTTTTTAAGCGGTTATGTATTACAAAAACTAACAGAGCGTCGGTGAAGATTGGTTTTCGCAAGAATTTAATTCAAGTTTCAGGAATAGGTTCTGAAACTTGGGCCACCCGAGACGGACGTTCTTAATTCTAACGAAGGGAGGTTTCGATATGTTAAGAGCTGATAAAGATACAGACATCAAATTGATTTCTGAAAAATTAGCAAAAGCTAATGGAGCCTTTGTCGTAGACTTTAAGGGCATGAAAGTGGAGCAAGTTACGAACTTACGTAAAAAGCTACACGCTGCTGAGTCTGAGATGAAGGTAGTGCGCAACACATTGGCGAAGCGCGCGTTCAAAGATCATCCGAAAGTTCTAAGTGCTTTCGACACAACAATGAAGGGTACAAATGCTATCGTATTTGCATTCAATGAAGTTGTTGGCGTTGCTAAAACACTTAACGATTTTTCGAAAGATGTTGAAGCTCTAAAGATCAAAACAGGTATGATGGATGGCGAAGCATTAGATTCTAATAAAATCAAATTCTTGGCGACATTACCAGGTAAAGATCAATTACGCGCTCAATTCTTGTGTTTATTAAAAGAACCAAGTGCAAGATTAGCTCGCGTATTAAATACGTATGCTACGCAAAATGGTGCACCAGCAGCTGAAACTGCTACTGAACCACAGGCTTAAGCTTAAGGGAATTAACCCTTACGCTGTTTAAAATTTATAATTTTTTGGAAGGATTATTTTATGTCATTATCAAACGAACAATTAGTTGAAGCATTATCAGCAAAAACAGTAATTGAAATTGCTGAACTTGTTAAAACTTTAGAAGAAAAATGGGGCGTTTCTGCTGCTGCTCCAGTTGCTGCTGCCGGCGCTGCTGCTGGTCCTGCTGCTGAAGCTCAAACAGCTTTCGACGTTATCTTAGTTGACGCTGGTGCAAACAAAATCAACGTTATTAAAGAAGTACGTGCGATCACTGGTTTAGGTTTAGCTGAAGCAAAAGCTTTAGTTGAAGCTGGCGGTAAAGCCGTTAAAGAAGGCGCTACTAAAGAAGACGCTGACAAATTCAAAAAAGCTTTAGAAGCAGCTGGCGCTAAAGTAACTGTTAAATAATTAATAGTTTTAATTTAATCCGGATGAGTAATATTTTAGCTCATCTGGATTTTTGTGTTTTTAAGTTCTTGAGTCGATTTTATTTAATGTGGGTCTTGAAGATTTCCCCCCGAAGCGAAACTTCATATTTTTAAAAAGCTAAAAGCTTATTCTGGGAGACGGAATGAATCAAACTCCGATTACTGCATCTAATCTGAGAATTAGAAAATCTTTCGCGAAAAATAAACAAGTTATTGAAATCCCTAATCTGATTGAATTGCAAAAAAGATCATATGAAGCTTTCTTGCAAAGAGAAATGGATCCAGATCGCCGCGGCGAAGACGGCCTTAACGGCGTATTTAAATCTGTGTTTCCAATTTCAGATTTCAACAACACTTCCTCTTTAGAGTTTGTAAGTTACACTCTTGAGCCGGCTAAATATGACGTAGACGAGTGTCGTCAACGTGGTATGACTTTCGCTGCCCCAATTAAGGTAACTCTACGTCTTATCGTTTTTGATATTGATGAAGAAACTGAAGCTCGCAGTATCCGTGACGTAAAAGAACAAGAAGTTTACTTAGGAGAAATTCCTTTGATGACGGCTAATGGTTCTTTCATCATCAACGGTACTGAGCGCGTTGTAGTTTCTCAATTGCACAGATCTCCGGGTGTGTTCTTTGACCACGATGGTGGTAAAAACAATGCTTCAGGAAAATTAATCTACTCAGCTCGTGTTATTCCTTACCGCGGTTCTTGGTTAGACGTTGAATTCGATCAAAAAGACGTAATTCACGTTCGTATCGATCGTCGTCGTAAATTCCCAGTTACTATTTTGTTAAAAGCATTGGGTTACAACGTTGAACAACTTCTTGAGCACTTCTATGACTTAGATGAAATCGTAGTTAAAGGAAAATCACTTTTCCGTAAACTTGATATCGAAAGAATGTCGGGTCAACGTGCAATTGCTGATATTATCGATCCTAAATCAGGCGAAGTATTAGTAAAGGCGGGTCGTCGTATTACTCGCGCAATCGTTAAAAAAGTTAAAGACTTAAACTTAACTGAAGTTGAAGTTCAACCTCAGGATTTAGAAGGTAAAGTTTTAGCTAAGCCTTTAATTGATGAATCAACTGGTGAGATCATTGCTGATGCAAATAATGAACTTACAGTTTCTATCATCAAAAAAGCTGTTACTGCTGGTATTGAAAACTTCTACTTAATTTTCTTCGACGGTTTAACTGTTGGTCCATTTTTAAGAAATACTCTTTTAGTGGATAAAGTTAATAACAAAGAAGAATCATTAATCGAAATCTACAAACGCTTACGTCCTGGTGAACCACCAGTTCTTGAAGCTGCTGAAGCTTATTTCAACAGATTATTCTTCGATCCAGAAGCATATGATCTTTCTGAAGTTGGTCGTATTAAAATCAATCATAAATTCGGTATCTCGATGGAAGAATGTCCTCCGAGCTTCCGCGTTTTAACTCATAAAGATATTCTTTCTACAGTTAAACACCTAATCGATCTTAAAAACGGTCGCGGTGTTGTAGATGACATCGATCACTTAGGTAATCGCCGTGTTCGTTCAGTTGGTGAGCTTTTAGAAAATCAATACCGTGTAGGTTTGGTTCGTATGGAAAGAGCCATCAAAGAACGTATGTCATTACAAGATGTAGAAACAATGATGCCTCACGATTTAGTTAACGCTAAACCTGTGAACGCTGTTGTTAAAGAATTCTTCGGTTCTTCTCAATTATCTCAGTTCATGGATCAAACAAATCCATTATCTGAAATTACACATAAACGCCGTTTATCAGCGTTAGGCCCCGGTGGTCTTACTCGTGATCGCGCTGGTTTCGAAGTACGTGACGTACATCCAACGCATTACGGTCGTATTTGTCCAATCGAAACTCCAGAGGGACCAAACATTGGTTTGATCGCTTCATTATCGACTTACGCGCGTATCAACAGCTACGGTTTCATCGAGACTCCGTATCGTAAAGTTGAAGGCGGAAAAGTTTCTTCTGAAATTCATTACATGTCGGCACTTGAAGAGGGTGGTCATCACATTGCTCAAGCTCCAACTGATGAAAAATACAGTAAAGAATTAAATCAAGGTAACTTAACAGTACGTCGTGATGGTGAGTACGAACTAGTTGATAGAGAAAAAGTTTCTTTAATGGACGTTTCTCCTTCTCAGTTAGTTTCGATTGCCGCTTCATTGATTCCATTCTTAGAGCACGATGATGCGAATAGAGCCTTGATGGGTTCGAACATGCAACGTCAAGCGGTTCCATTATTGAAATCAAAAGCTCCATTGATCGGTACAGGCGTTGAGCGTTTAGTTGCCAGAGATTCTGGTACTTCAGTAGTTGCCACTAATGATGGTATCGTAGAGTTAGTGGATGCATCTCGTATCGTGGTTCGTCGTCTTGCAAAAGGTGGAGAACTTGGTGCCAATGTTGATATCTACAACTTAACTAAATACCAACGAACAAATCAAAATACATGTTTCAATCAGAAACCTATCGTTAAAAAAGGCGATAAAGTTTTCAAGACTGATATCATTGCAGATGGACCTTCTACTGAGTTAGGTGAGCTAGCATTAGGACAAAATATCGTCGTCGCGTTCACACCTTGGATGGGTTACAACTTCGAGGATTCTATCTTAATCTCTGAAAAACTTCTTAAAGAAGATACATATACATCTGTTCATATCGAAGAATTTGAGTGTATTGCTCGTGATACTAAACTTGGAAAAGAAGAGATCACTCGTGATATCGCCAACGTTGGTGAAGAAGCACTTAAAGACTTAGATACTTCAGGTATTATCCGTATCGGTGCTGAAGTTAAACCAGGTTTCATCTTAGTGGGTAAAGTTACTCCTAAAGGTGAAACTCAACTTTCTCCAGAAGAAAAACTTTTAAGAGCTATCTTCGGTGAAAAAGCTGGTGACGTACGTGATACTTCATTACGTGTGCCATCTGGTGTTTACGGTACTGTAATCGATGCGCAAGTTTACTCTCGTGAAGGTTCAGACCGTGACGAGCGTTTAGCTTACATCATCGAAGAAAAACGTATCAAATTAGAAAAAGATTTAGTTATCGAGCAAAACGTTATCCGTAATAATGCGATCGAAAAATTACGTGAAATCGTTGTCGGTAAGAAAACAACTGGAATTCTATTAAATGAAGACGGAAGTCAGAAGCTTTTAAATAAAGGCCAAGACATCACATCTGCAGACTTAGAAACAATTCCATTTGAATTATTAAGCTACTTACCATTAGAGCAAGATCTTGAATTCCAAGTGAGCAAAATCATCGACGGCGCAAGAAATCAATTGGATGCAGTTAAACTTGTTTTCAATGAAAAAATTGATCGTCTTAAAAAAGGTGATGAACTTCCTCCTGGCGTTATTAAAATGGTAAAAGTTTACGTTGCTATTAAGCGTAAATTACAAGTCGGTGATAAATTCGCCGGCCGCCATGGTAATAAGGGTGTTGTTTCTAAAGTTCTTCCACAAGAAGATATGCCATACTTAGCAGATGGTACTCCAGTTGATATGGTTCTTAACCCACTGGGTGTTCCTTCTCGTATGAATATCGGACAGATCCTTGAAGTTCACTTAGGTTGGGCAGCGCTTAACTTGGGTAAACAAATTCAAGAACAATTAGAAAAATTCAATGCTGATTCTTTGAGAGCTAAAATGAAAGACATTTATCAAGATACAGAAATTTCTGCAAAAATTGATGGTTCTGATGAAGCTTCATTGAAGAAAATGGCTGTTGCAATCACTGGCGGTATTCACGTTGGAACTCCAGTATTCGACGGAGCTCATGAAAATGATCTTCGCGACTTATTGAAAAAAGCTCAATTAGCTACAACACAATCTATCTTAATCGATGGTCGTACAGGTGAGCCGTTTGCAAATGCGGTAACTGTTGGTGTGATGTACATGTTGAAACTTCACCATTTAGTTGAAGAAAAGATCCATGCTCGTTCTATCGGACCTTACTCATTAGTTTCTCAGCAACCACTTGGCGGTAAAGCGCAATTCGGTGGTCAGCGTCTAGGAGAGATGGAAGTTTGGGCGATCGAGGCTTACGGTGCAGCTTACTCGTTACAAGAATTCTTAACTGTTAAGTCAGATGACGTAGCAGGTAGAACTCGTATGTACGAAAGTATCGTACGCGGTGAGAATATTCTTGAGCCAGGATTACCAGAGTCGTTTAACGTATTAATTAAAGAACTTCAGTCGTTGGCGATGAACGTTGAGTTGGTAGAGTCAGATATTTTAACTGACGATAATGATATGGGGTTAGCAGATGATCCAGTCCCATTAGCAACTGAACCGGTTCAACACTAACAACTAAAGTAGGAGTTTTATAATGAGAGATTTATTAAATTTTTTCGACAAGCCAAAAGATCCACTTTCGTTTGATGCTGTTAGAATTTCTTTAGCATCACCTGAAATGATACGTGAATGGTCATTCGGTGAAGTTAAAAAACCTGAAACAATCAACTACCGTACGTTCAAACCTGAGCGCGACGGTTTGTTCTGCGCTAAGATCTTCGGACCAATCAAAGATTACGAATGTCTTTGCGGTAAATACAAACGTATGAAATATCGCGGAGTAATCTGCGAGAAATGCGGCGTTGAAGTTACACAAACTAAAGTTCGTCGCGAGCGTTTAGGTCACATCGAACTTTCTTCTCCAGTTGCACATATTTGGTTCTTAAGATCATTACCTTCAAGAATTGGTAACTTACTTAATCTGTCGTTAAAAGACGTAGAGAAGGTTCTTTATTGTGAGTCTTACATCGTAGTTGATCCAATGGAGACGACTTTAGAAGAAGGCGCTGTTTTATCTGAAGAAGCTTACCAAGCTGCTTTAAATGAATTTGGTCCAAGCTTTAAAGCCGGCATGGGTGGCGAGTACATTCGTGAAATGTTACGTAAAATTGACTGCGAATATTTATCTCGCAAATTACGTATGGAACTTAAAGAAACTAAATCTGAAGCTGGTATTAAGAAGCTATCTAAACGTTTGAAAGTTGTTGAAGCTTTCAAAGGTTCTTCAAATAAACCTGAATGGATGATGTTAGATGCGCTTCCAGTATTACCTCCTGATTTACGTCCGTTAGTTCCTTTAGATGGTGGCCGTTTTGCCACTTCTGATCTAAATGACTTATACCGTCGTGTAATCAACCGTAATAATCGTTTGAAACGTCTTCAGGAGTTAAACGCTCCAGACATTATCATTCGTAATGAAAAACGTATGTTACAAGAAGCAGTTGATGCATTACTTGATAACGGTCGTCGTGGTAAAACATTTACAGGACCTAACAAACGTCCTCTTAAATCTTTAAGTGACATGCTTAAAGGTAAACAAGGTCGTTTCCGTCAAAACTTATTAGGTAAACGTGTGGATTACTCTGGTCGTTCGGTTATTACCGTTGGACCAACTCTTAAATTACACCAGTGTGGTTTACCTAAGAAAATGGCTTTAGAATTATTTAAACCATTCGTTTACAACAAACTTGAAGAAAAAGGACTTGCTACAACAATCAAACAAGCTAAGCGCTTAGTTGATCAAGAAACAGTAGAAGTTTGGGACATCTTAGCTGAAGTTGTAAAAGAGCATCCGGTTCTTCTGAATCGCGCTCCAACTCTTCACAGACTTGGTATTCAAGCATTTGAACCAGTTCTTCATGAAGGTAAAGCAATTCAATTACATCCGTTAGTTTGTACGGCGTTCAATGCCGACTTTGACGGAGATCAGATGGCAGTTCACGTACCATTATCAGTAGAAGCGCAAGTTGAAGCTCGTGTATTGATGATGTCTACAAATAACATTTTATCTCCAGCCAATGGTAAACCAATTATCAATCCATCTCAGGACGTTGTCTTGGGTCTGTATTGGATGACTCGTATTCGTCCTGGCGCTAAAGGTACTGGAAAAGTTTTTGCTTCAGTACAAGAAGCAACTTATGCATACGAAGCAGGTATTGTTGATATCCAAGCGGCTTGTAAAGTTAAAATCAAAGGTAAAATCGAAGAAACTTCAGTAGGTCGCTCTATTCTTTCAGACGCGGTTCCTAAAGAAGTGCCATTCTCTTCTATCAATACTGTGATGAGTAAAAAGTCTATCGCTGCATTAATCGATATTACTTTCCGTCATGCGGGTGCAAAAGCCACTTGTATTTTAGCCGATTCAATCATGCAGTTGGGTTTCAAATACTCAACTGTAGCTGGTCTTTCAATTTCATTAGACGACATGATCATCCCAGCTTCTAAAGCGGGTATGATTGCTGATGCTGAAAAGCAAGTTGAAGAAATTCAACAGCAGTACGACGAAGGTTTGATCACAGATGGTGAGCGCTACAATAAAGTTGTGGATATCTGGGCGCAAACTTCTGACAAAGTGGCTAAAGAAATGATGAGCCAAATTGAAAAACAAACATTCGTGGTTAACGGTAAAGAAATCGTTGGTCCATCATTCAATCCAATTTACGTAATGGCCGATTCAGGAGCCCGTGGTTCTTTCAATCAGTTACGTCAATTAGGAGGTATGCGTGGTCTTATGGCTAAGCCATCGGGCGAAATTATCGAAACACCAATCACGGCAAATTTCCGTGAAGGTTTAACGGTTCTTCAATACTTCATTTCTACGCATGGTGCTCGTAAAGGTTTGGCCGATACAGCATTAAAAACAGCGAACTCGGGTTACTTAACACGTCGTTTAGTTGACGTGGCTCAAGACGTTGTTGTTTCTGAAATTGATTGCGGAGTTACTGAAGGTTTAGATATCGTTCCGGTTTACGAAGCGGGCGAAATCATTCAAGGTATCGGCGATCGTATTTTAGGTCGTACTCCATTACATGACATTATTGATCCAACAAATAGCGCTGTACTTGTTAAAGCTAACAACGAAATCGATGAGTCTGCAGTTAAAAAAATCGACGATTTAGGTATTGAAAAAGTAACTATTCGTTCGGCTTTAATTTGCCAAGCTCGTCGCGGTGTTTGTGTTAAATGTTACGGTCGTGATTTAGCACGTGGTGCTACTGTAAACTTAGGTGAAACAGTTGGTATTATCGCAGCTCAATCAATCGGTGAGCCGGGTACTCAGTTAACAATGAGAACATTCCATTTGGGTGGTGCCGCTTCTCGTTCAGTTGAGCAATCAGTTCATACATCACGTTATGAAGGTACTCTTAAATTAGTAAGCATTCAGTCAGTTAAAAACCGTAATGGTAAATTAACTGTTATGAATCGTAATGGTCAGGCGTTAATTATCGACGAAACAGGTCGTGAGCGCGAAAACTTTAAATTAGTTTACGGTGCTATCTTGAATTTCGCTGACGGCGACAAAGTTCCTAAAGGAGCAACTGTTGCTGAGTGGGATCCGTATTCTAATCCGATTATTTCTGAGGTATCTGCAAAGGTACAATTCCAGGATATCGTTGAAGGTCAAACGATGGTTGAACAAGTCGATGCTGTTACAGGTTTTGCTACTAAAGTTATCGTTGAATCTAAAGCTTCTGATAATAAACCAACAGTATTAATGTTGGACGCTAACGGAAAATTATTAAACTTACCGGGTCGCGAGATTCCGGCTCGTTATATCGTTCCAATTGGCGCTCAGTTATTAGCTGTTGATGGTCAAGATGTTCACGCCGGTGACGTAATTGCAAAAATGCATCGTGAAACTTCTAAAACAAAAGATATCACGGGCGGTCTTCCGCGCGTTGCTGAATTGTTTGAAGCACGTAAACCAAAAGAAGCAGCTATCATTTCTGAAATTGATGGTTATGTAACTTTCGGTAAAGACGTTAAAGGTAAACAACGCGTAATCGTAACACCAGAAATTGGTGAACAACGTGAATACTTGATTCCAAAAGGTAAGCACGTTGCGGTTCGTGAGGGTGAATTCGTTAGAGCCGGTGAGGCCTTAATGGATGGACCTACAAATCCACATGACGTATTGGCGGTTCTTGGTGCTAACGCATTGTCAGCTTACTTAGTGAACGAAGTTCAAGAGGTTTATCGCTTACAAGGTGTGGGTATCAATGATAAGCACGTTGAAGTTATCGTTCGTCAAATGTTACGTAAAGTTGAAGTTATCGACGGCGGAGACACTCGTTTCTTAGCTGGCGAACAAGCTGAGCGCACAACATTCGACGCAGAAAATGCACGCGTATTAAAAGAGGGTGGCCAAATAGCTACGGCTAAGTCACTTCTTTTAGGTATTACTAAAGTATCTCTTAGTACTGAGAGCTGGATTTCAGCTGCCTCATTCCAAGAGACAACTAAAGTACTTACTGAAGCTGCAATTAATTCTAAAACTGACCATTTACGTGGTCTTAAAGAAAACATCATCATGGGACGCTTAATTCCAGCTGGTACGGGTTTAACCTCTTACAAACGTTGGAAAGTTGTTGTAACTGAAGATGAAGAAATGGAATCAGCAGCATTGCCAATGGGTGGCTAGTTGCTTAAATAGTAAACATGGGGGTCATAAGTTATTAGACCTCCACAGTTTGACAAAACAACTTGACGATACTTGGTGTTATCGTTACTTTGTCGAACTGTTTAAATATTCGTAAGATTATTTAATTTTGAATAAAAAGGGGATTACGTGCCTACAATTAACCAGTTGATCAAGAAAGAGCGTAGCGTTCAAAAGAACCAAACGAAGTCGCCAGCTCTAGCTAAATGTCCGCAAAAACGTGGTGTTTGCACACGCGTTTATACGACAACTCCAAAAAAACCAAATTCAGCTTTAAGAAAAGTTGCAAAAGTTCGTTTATCTAACGGTTTTGAAGTTATTTCTTACATTCCTGGAGTCGGTCACAATCTCCAAGAACATAGCGTTGTTATGATTCGTGGTGGTCGTGTGAAAGATTTACCAGGTGTTCGTTACCACATCATCCGCGGTACACTTGACTTACAAGGTGTTAACGGTCGTTTAAGAAGTCGTTCTAAATACGGCGCTAAAAAACCTAAGAAATAATTGAGGATATAATATATGTCACGTCGTAGTAGAACATTTAAAAGAGAAATCATTCCTGATCCAGTTCATAAAGATATCGTGATCGCGAAATTCATTAACAGAATCATGGAGCGTGGACAAAAATCTACAGCTCAAAAACTTTTTTACGGAGCTTTAGAAGAGCTTAACGGAAAAGTTCCAGGCGAAGAGTCTGTTAACATCATGAAAAAAGCTTTAGAAAACGTTAAACCTTCAATTGAAGTTCGTTCTCGCCGTGTAGGTGGAGCAACTTACCAAGTTCCAGTTGATGTTCGTCCAACTCGCCGTATTGCTTTAGCAATGCGTTGGTTAGTTGAGTATGCGCGTGCACGTGGCGAAAAAGATTTCGCTAAACGTTTAGCAGGTGAATTACTTGATGCTTACAACAACCGCGGTAACTCAATTAAGAAAAAAGAAGATGTGCACAAAATGGCTGAATCTAATAAGGCTTTTGCACATTACAACTGGTAATCTAAAAATCTAAATGTCGTCAGCTAATATTGTAAAAACTGAAGCTGATCTCAAGTATACTCGTAATATCGGCATCATGGCTCACATCGATGCCGGTAAAACTACCACTACCGAACGCATTCTCTTCTACACCGGAAAAAATCATAAAATCGGCGAAGTTCATGATGGCGCAGCCACCATGGATTGGATGCCCCAAGAGCAAGAGCGTGGCATTACTATTACGTCTGCAGCCACTACTGCATTCTGGAAAAACTGTCGTTTCAATATTATAGATACTCCGGGACACGTTGATTTTACTATTGAAGTAGAAAGATCTCTTCGCGTACTCGATGGTGCTATAGCTGTGTTTGATGCGGTTAATGGTGTTGAGCCACAATCTGAAACTGTTTGGCGCCAAGCAAATAAATATAAAGTTCCTCGCATTTGCTTTATTAATAAAATGGACCGCGTCGGTTCAGATTTTGAAATGAGCGTTGGAACTATCCGCGACAAGCTCGACGCATATCCAATCAAATTACAAATTCCTATTGGAGCTGAAGACCAATTTTTAGGTGTAGTCGATTTGCTCACTAAAAAAGCTTTTGTTTGGAAAGGCTCAACAGACCACGATTTCGCTGAAGTTGCTATACCTGCAGACCTTCAAGCACTCGTTGACTCTGAAAGCGCAAACACTCTTGAAAAAATTTGTGAACTTGACGACTCGTTAACTGAAAAATTTTTAAATGGCGAAACTCCGTCGCTTGATGAACTTAAAGCGGCGCTTCGCAAAGCCACTCTTGAATTAAAAGCTTTTCCAGTTTTTTGTGGAGCTGCTTTTAAAAATAAAGGCGTGCAACAACTGTTAGATGCAGTTATTGATTATTTACCAAACCCACTCGATAAGGGCGCAGTAACAGGCATGAATCCTGTAAAGCCTGAGCTCTCTGTTGAGTGTCATACTAAATTTGATGAACCAGCTGCAGCCATCGCATTTAAATTAGCAAATGATCCATTTGCGGGTTCGTTAACTTATGTACGCGTCTATTCAGGTGTTGTGAAATTGGGTGAGCAATTATTCAATCCAAGAACTGAAAAAAAAGAACGCGTACAAAAGATTGTTAAGATGCATGCGAACGCGCGCGAAGAAGTAAGCGAACTTAAAGCGGGCGATATAGGTGCTATCATTGGTTTAAAATTCACCTCTACAGGCGACACACTTTGCGACACTCAGAGACTGGTTGCTTTTGAATCTATGATTTTCCCTGAGCCAGTTATTTCTGTTGTTGTCGAAGCTAAATCTTCTGCAGATCAAGAAAAAATGATCGAAGGTTTGCAACGTTTAGAAAAAGAAGATCCATCTTGTCGTTTACGTACTGATATTGAAACTGGTCAGATTCTCCTCTCAGGAATGGGCGAACTTCACTTAGATATTTTAGTTGATCGTCTTTTGCGTGAACATAAAGTTCAAGCGAATGTTGGTCGTCCGCAAGTGGCGTATCGTGAGTCTATCTCAGCAAAAACGAGTTCTAATTTTACTTTTGAGAGACAACTTGGTGCTGAAGAAAAATTCGCACAAGTGTTTATTGAAATTGAACCTATTACTCCAGCTGAAGGTGTTAAAATCACCAGTCTTGTTCAGCCGAGTAAAGAAGTTCAGCCGAACTGGATTAAAGCTTGTGAGAACGGTCTTAAGGAAGCTTCTGAGGTTGGACCAATTGCCAGCTACTCGATGGTGGGTTTAAAGGTAAACATAAAATCAATTATAGGCAAAGCTCAGATCACTGATGAAATTGCATGCAAGGCGGCGGGATCGCTTGCCTTCCGTGAAGCGATTAAAAAAGTGGAAGCTGTATTACTAGAGCCTATGTTTAAATTAGAAGTTACTTGTCCTGATGAATTCATAGGCAACATAGTTGGAGATTTGAACTCTAGACGCGGTAAAGTGCTTAATATGACTGTTAAGCCAATGCAGGGGCAGGTTGTGATGGCCGAAGTTCCATTGGCTCAACTTTTCGGATACGCGACTGACGTTAGAAGTTTATCTCAAGGCCGCGCTTTCTTCAGTATGGAATTCTTAGAATATGCTCCTGTTCCCCTGAAGGTCAGAGCCGAAATTCTTCAAAAATTAGGTCGGTAATCGGCCTCCAAATCGATTGAAAATATTATTAAATAAGCCATTGACTTTGAAGTCTGTTTCAAAGATATTCTCCTTTCTTGTTAACGCTACGGAAACCTCCATATTCAAAGCAGTCATGCTCTGTGGGTAAAGGTTTTGGCGGGCAGAGCTAGGAAAAGAGAGTTATGCAAAGTCAAAAAATACGTATCAGGCTAAAAGCCTTTGATCATAAATTACTTGATCAATCGACAAAAGAAATCGTTGAGACAGCGAGACGTACTGGCGCGAAAGTAGCTGGTCCAATTCCGCTTCCAACTCGAATCAACCGTTTCACGGTATTAAGATCTCCGCACGTAGATAAAAAATCTCGTGAGCAGTTCGAAATCCGTACTCACAAAAGAATGCTCGATATTTTAGAGCCGACTCAACAGACAATTGATCAGTTAATGAAACTTGATCTATCTGCCGGCGTTGATGTTGAAATTAAACTTTCTGCGAAATAAGAAGGAGTAGAAAATGAGCGAAGCACAAAACGAAACTCAAGCTACTTCATCTGAAGGAATCAAACTTAACGGTTTGTTTGCATTCAAAGAAGGTATGGCTACAGTTTATAACGATAAAGGTGAAGCAGTTCCAGTAACTGTTCTTCGTTATGAAACTTGGAAAGTTTCTCAAATTAAAACTACAGCAAAAGATGGTTACTCTGCTGTTCAATTAGCAGCGGTACCTAAAAAATCAAAAAATGCATCTGCAGCTGAAACTGCGCATTTAAAATCAGCTGGTTTTGAATCAGGCGCGCAATTCGTAAGAGAATTACGTTCTGAAACTTTACCTGATGGTTTAAAACTTGGTGATGCTTTATCTATCGATACTTTAGCTAAAGGCGATGTTGTTAAAATCACGTCTGTATCTAAAGGTCATGGATTCCAAGGTTCAGTACGTCGTTGGAATTTTGCCGGCGGCCCTGCAACTCATGGATCGAAGTTTCATAGACGTCCGGGATCTTCTGGTAACAGAACATGGCCAGGTCGTGTAATGCCAGGAAAAAAATTCCCAGGTCACTGGGGTGACGAAACTATCACAGTTAAAAATGTTGTGGTTGTTGATGTTATAGCAAGCGAAGGAGTTGTTTTAGTTAAGGGACCAGTTCCCGGCCACAAAAACACACTCGTTAAGCTGGTGAAGGGTTAATTATGGCAACAGTTAATGTTACAAATTGGAAAAAAGAAAAAGTTGGCTCTGTTGAATTAGCAGCCAACGTATTCGAAGTTGAAGTTAAAAAAGACGTATTACATTCAGTTGTAAGATGGCAGTTAGCATCTCGTCGCGCTGGTACTCACATGACTAAAACAAAAGGTCTTGTAAGCGGTGGCGGTAAGAAGCCTTTCAAACAAAAAGGAACTGGTAATGCCCGTCAAGGTTCTACACGTTCTCCATTAATGCCAGGCGGCGGTACTATGTTCGGTCCAGTACCTCGTAACTACGCTTATGTATTACCTAAGAAAATGAGAAAAGTTGGTCTTTCAATGGCACTTTCTCACTTATATAAAGAAGGCAAATTGTTCATCGTGGACAGCATGGCTTCTGAAGGTAAAACAGCTGAGCTTAATAAACGCTTAAAAACTTTTGGCGTAAAAAAAGCAGTTTTAGTTGATGACGTATCTGACGAAAAATTCTTGTTAGCGGCTCGTAATCTTCCTGATTACAAATATTTTCCGGTAGCAGGTATCAACGTATTCGATTTATTAAAATTCGATGCAGCGGTAATCACTAAAAATTCTATTAACAAAATTATCGAGCGCTGCTCGTTAGAGAAATAATTGGAGAAATAAAATGATACAAATAATTAAATCTCCACTAATTACTGAAAAAAACACGGCTCTCTCTGAGTCTGGCGTATATGTATTCGAAGTTCACATCGAAGCAACTAAACCAGAAATTAAAAAAGCTGTTGAAGCAGGTTTTTCTGTAAAAGTTCAAAATATCAGAACTTCAATTTGTCGTAATGATATGAAATATAACAAATTCGGTTTATCTAAAGTTCGTAAGTGGAAAAAAGCTTATGTTCAATTAGCTGCCGGACAAAAAATATCTTTGTTTGAGGGAGCATAATCATGGGATTAAAAGTATGGAGTCCTAGATCACATGCAAGCAGAGGAAGAATCGGTTTCGATTTCGCGGAGATCACTAAAACGACTCCTGAGAAATCTTTAACTGTTCCTCTTAAGAAAAAATCAGCGCGTAATAACCATGGTGTTATTACGATGAGACATATCGGTGGCGCTCATAAAAGACGTTACCGTTTAGTTGACTTCAAAAGAACTAAGCTTGAAGTTCCTGCGACAGTAGCTGCGATTGAGTATGATCCAAATCGTACTTGCCGTATTGCTCTGCTTCATTACAAAGATGGCGAAAAGGCTTATATCCTTGCACCAGTTGGATTGAATGTTGGCGACGCAGTTGTATCTAGCGATAAAGCGGATATTAAACCAGGTAACGCTTTAACTATCTCTGCGATTCCAGTAGGTACAATCATCCACAATATCGAGATGAGACCAGGTAAGGGCGGACAAATTTGTCGTGGAGCCGGTGCATCAGCTACTTTAGCTGGTAAAGGCGAAACATACTGCCAAGTTCGTTTACCTTCAGGTGAATTAAAACAAATTCTTTCAACTTGTAAGGCTTCAATCGGTCAAGTTGGTAATACAGATAATGAAAACATCGTTTTAAGTAAAGCTGGTGCTTCTCGCTGGAGAGGTATTCGTCCGGGAGTTCGTGGAACTCACATGAATCCGGTAGATCATCCAATGGGTGGCGGTGAAGGCGTTGGTAAGGGACATCACCCGGTTACTCCTTGGGGTAAACCGTGTAAAGGTTTCAAAACTCGTCACAATAAACGTACTAACTCTTCAATTATTAAACGTCGTAAATAGGAGACACTGTGGCACGTTCGATTAAAAAAGGACCTTTTGTTGATTTGCACTTAACTAAGAAAATAGATAATGCGATTCAAAAAAATGACAAAAAAGTAATTAAAACATGGTCACGTCGTTCTACGATCCTACCAGAGTGCATTGGCTTGACTTTCGCGGTGCATAATGGAAGAAAGTTCGTACCTGTTTACATAACAGAAAACATGGTTGGTCACAAATTGGGCGAATTCGCTCCAACTCGTACTTTCCAAGGTCATGCTGAGAAAAAAGCAGCTCCTGCGGCACCAGCTGCAGCGAAGAAATAGTGGTGGTTGATAATGGATTCTAAAGCATCTTTAAAATATACAATGGTTGCGGCTCAAAAAGCCCGCCTAGTTGCTGATACTGTTCGTGGAAAAACTGTTGATGAAGCTCTTAAGACATTAACATACATGAATAAAAAAACTGCGATACTTGTTAAAAAATTAATTGAATCAGCGGTAGCAAATGCTGATTACAAAAAAACAATGAACATGGATAAGCTTTACGTGAAATCTATCACTGTAGATGGCGGCCCAGTTTTAAAACGTTTCAGACCTCGTGCACAAGGTCGTGCATTTGGCGTTCGTAAAAAACTTAGTCATATCAATGTTGTAATTGGGGAGAGTAAATAGTGGGACAAAAGGTTCATCCAATTGGTTTGCGTGTAGGTGTTATTAGAACTTGGGATTCTCGTTGGTACGCTAAGGGGAAAAACTACTATGACAATTTACATGAAGACATTAAATTAAGAAAATATTTAAAAGCGAAATTAAAACACGCTGGTGTTTCTAAAATCGAATTAGAGCGCGCTGGAAATAAAGTGAAAGTAATTATTCACACAGCTCGTCCTGGTGTTGTTATTGGTAAAAAAGGTACTGGCATTGATACTTTAAAAGCTGACGTTCAAAAATTAACTACGAACGAAGTTTTCTTAAGCATTCAAGAAGTTAGAAAACCAGATACTGATGCACAATTGGTTGCTGAAAGCATCGCGATGCAATTAGAAAAACGTATTTCTTGGAGACGTGCTCTTAAGAAAGCTATCGCTGCCGCTACTAAAGCTGGCGTTCGCGGTATCAAAGTACGCGTTTCTGGTCGTTTAGATGGAGCAGAGATCGCTCGTTCTGAGTGGTACAATGAGAAATCTGTTCCTTTGCATACATTAAGAGCCGACATTGATTACGGTACTGCTGAGTCTTTAACAGCTTATGGCATTATCGGAATGAAAGTTTGGATTTACAAAGGTGACATTCTCTCTGCGAGAGAAGTTCAAGTTCAGGAGGCCGGCCGTGCTAAGTCCTAAACGTGTTAAGTGGAGAAAACAATTTATTGGTCGCGCGAAAGGTTTAGCCTACCGCGGATCGAATCTTGATTTTGGTGATTTCGGTTTACAAGCTTCTGAAGAGGGTCGTTTAACGGCTCGTCAATTGGAAGCAGGTCGTGTCGCAATCTCTAGAACTATCAAACGTGGTGGTAAGATGTGGTGCCGTGTGTATCCAGATCTTCCAGTTACAAAAAAACCTGCCGAAACTCGTATGGGTAGCGGTAAAGGTAATCCAGAATTTTGGGTAGCGAGAGTTCTTCCGGGTAGAATCCTATTCGAATTAAATGGTGTAACTAAAGAACAAGCTAAGGAAGCGTTTTTGAGAGCAGCTCATAAACTTCCTTTTAAAACTAAATTTTTAGAGAGAGCTTAGTTATGAAATTTTCAGATATCGAAAACAAATCAGTGACTGAACTTATAAAACAGAAGAGCGAACTTTCTTCTAAGTTATTTGACTTAAAAATGAAGAACTCACTAGGTCAACTAGCGACTCCTCATGTAGTCAAAAATGTTCGTAGAGACATAGCTCGTATTAATACAGTTATCGTAAGAAAGGCAGCTAGATAGTTATGGCAAAAACTCCAACATCAACTACTACTAGTACTCGTGGACGTCGTGTTGAACTTCAAGGCGAAGTTGTTGCAAATAAAATGCAAAAAACAATTTCTGTTTTAGTTTACAGAACTATCAAGCACGATAAATACGGTAAATACGTAAAAAAATCTTCAATCATTAAAGCTCATGACGAAAAACAAGAAGCTAAAGTTGGCGACACAGTTGTTATTTTTGAAACACGCCCACTTAGTAAAACTAAACGTTGGGCTTTATCTAACGTTGTAAACGCAGCGAAGTAGGGTGCATATATGATACAAATGCAAACCAGATTAAATGTAGCAGATAACTCAGGCGCTAAAGAAGTAATGTGTATTAAAGTTCTTGGCGGTTCTAAGAGAAGATTTGCTTCAATCGGTGATATTATTGTGGTTTCTATTAAAGAAGCTATTCCAAATGCTAAAGTAAAAAAAGGCGATGTGGCTAAAGCCGTAGTTGTGCGTACAATTCACAAATTGAGACGTGCTGACGGAAGCTATATCCGCTTTGATGATAATTCTGCAGTTTTAATTAATGCGGCAAAAGAGCCAGTAGGCACTCGTATTTTTGGACCTGTAGCAAGAGAGTTAAGAGCAAAACAGTTTGTTAAAATTGTTTCTCTAGCTCCAGAAGTTTTATAGGGGTTATAAATGAGTCGTTTAAAAGAAACTTACACAAAAGAAATCGTACCAGCTTTAACAAAGCAAATGGGTTACAAAAGCGCGATGCAGGTTCCTCGTTTAGAGAAAATCGTAATCAGCGTTTGTACTAGCGAAGCTGTGCAAAATCCTAAAATCATCAACGGTATCGTAGAAGAAATTACTGCTATTGCTGGTCAAAAAGCTGTAACTACTAAAGCTAAAAAAGCCATTTCAAACTTTAAATTACGTGAAGGTTTGCCAATTGGTGTTCGCGTTACTTTAAGAAGAGAAAAAATGTGGTCTTTCTTAGATCGCTTACAATCCTTAGCATTACCTCGCGTACGTGACTTCCGTGGCTTGCCTCCAAAAGGTTTCGATGGTCGTGGAAATTACAACATGGGTCTTAAAGAACAAATCGTTTTCCCTGAGATCAATTATGATAAAGTTGAAAAAGTTCGTGGTATGAATATCACTATTTGTACAACAGCAGGTAACGACAACGAAGGTAAAGCTTTATTAGAGGCACTTGGTATGCCTTTCAGAAAGTAATAGGATAAAACATGGCTAGAAAAGCAAGTATTGAAAAAAATAATGATAAAAAAGCACTTTCGACTAAGTACTATAAGTATAGAACTGAGTTGAGAGAAAAAGCGGTAGACTTCAAACTTTCAGATGAAGAAAGAGATGCAGCTCGTAACAAATTACAAGCTTTACCTCGTAATACTTCTCCGAACAGAGTAACTACTCGTTGCCAATTAACTGGTCGCCCTCGTGGTAACTATCGTAAATTTGGTCTTTCAAGAATTGCTTTTAGACAACTAGCACTTGATGGAAAACTGCCTGGCGTAACGAAAGCTAGTTGGTAGGGGGAACAATGGATCATATAGCAACAATGTTAACAGTAATTAGAAATGGTTCGGCTGCGAAACTTGAAAAAGTGGATCTTCCGGCATCAAAAGTTCGCGAAAATGTAGCTAAGATTTTAATTAGCGAAGGTTTTGCTCGTAGCTACAAAGTAGCTCGCGACAGCAAACAAGGCATTATGCGTGTTTATTTAAAATATGACGAAGTAGGAAATCCAGGTTTCACTAACTTACAAAAAGTTAGTACTCCAGGACGCAGAGTTTATGTTCAAGCTACTGAAATTCCAGTAGTACGTTCAGGAACAGGCGAATCAATCATCAGCACAAGCAAAGGAATCATGACAGGTAAAGATGCGAAAACAGCCCACTTAGGTGGCGAACTTCTTTGCTTAGTTTGGTAGGGTGTTATGTCGAGAATAGGTAAATATCCAGTTAATTTTGACGATAAAGTACAAGTAAATGTTGCGGGACAACTCGTAACTGTTAAAGGTGCGAAATCATCTTTAAAATTCGATTTAAATTCAAAAATTACAGCTAAAGTAGACGGTAAAAAAGTCACTTTAACTCGTATCGATGATTCTAAAGAATCGAAATCATTACACGGCTTATATAAAGTGTTAATTCAAAATGCAGTAGACGGTTTAACAACTGGTTTTACTAAGGCTTTAGAATTACACGGCGTAGGTTACCGTGCGAATGTTCAAGGTAAAAAATTAGAACTTTCTTTAGGTTTCTCTCACCCAATTTTCTTTGATATCCCAGAAGGTATCGAGGTTAAGGTAGATAAACAAACTACAATAAGCGTGACTGGAGCTGATAAAGCTTTAGTTGGTCAAGTAGCAGCGAAAGTTAGAAGCTTTAGACCACCGGAGCCTTATTTAGGTAAAGGTGTTCGTTACGTTGGAGAACATATCCGTCGTAAAGCTGGTAAATCTGCAGGTAAATAGTTAATTAATATTTAAGAGGTATTTTATGAAGTTAAGAGTTTCAAAACACACAGCTGCTAAGACTAGAAATAGACTTAAGAAGAAGATCAGAATCAGAAAAACTGTAAAAGGTACTTCTGAAAGACCTCGTCTATGCGTTTACCGTAGCAATACACATATGTATGCTCAGGTTATCAATGACGATTCTCAACAAACTATATTAACAGTTTCTTCTTTAACTTTAGACACTAAAGCAACTGGTAAAGAGTTAGCTAAAGCTGTTGGTAAAGCTGTTGCTGATGCAACTATTAAAAAAGGAATTAAATCTGTTGTTTTTGATAGAAACGGATTTATCTATCACGGTCGCGTTCAATCATTGGCTGATGGCGCTCGCGAAGCTGGCTTAAATTTTTAATCGGAGATTATAGAT
>JBEBIK010000465.1:0-1741 GCA_040080445.1 Pseudobdellovibrio sp. | reverse complement strand
GGCGGATGAAAAGGTGCATCAATAACAGGGTCAGAGAGATTAAATTTTGTATAATTTAATTTAGGAATATTATTTTGAGTGTAAGAAATTTCAAAAAATACAGGTAAGATAAATTGTTGTGAAGAAATGCAATTGTGCTGATGTGTACAGGCTGTTGCTGAGAGGTCAGAATCGGCTTGTGTAGCTGATTCTGTGTGGTGGTGGTGAGGGCATGCAATTAACAACTCAAATACGCTAAAGTGGCTTGTAATTACAAGAGTGCTGAGAAGAGTTAAAAATATAAAAAATCTGAAATTTTTAATGATGCCCACCGTGTTCGTTCTGGCCAGTATTAACTTTTTCTAACTTTAAGGGAAGCGGATACACTGCATCTGTACCTTTTTGACCTTCGCGTTGGGATTCGATAATCAATTCTGCAGGCTTCGTAAGATCGATAGATTTGGCAAAGGTACATATATAGTGGTCTTTGCCAGCTAGACACATAGCTTTTGTGCTTTTAGCATCAGTTTTGTGCGTGGCCTTAACTTTAGATTGTTTAACGGATGGATTTTTCCATTTGATATCGAGTAAATAAACTTTCAACGTATTATTATTATCTGCCACAACTTCAGTGTGATAATTGCCTGGCATGCGGATAAATCCTTTGTGAGGGCCTGGCTTATCTTCTCCATGAGCAAAACAAACAGAACTTATCACAAAAGGTAGCAGGCACTTTATTTTCACTTAAAACATCCTATAACTTCATTATTTAAACATTTAATCATTCATTTATTTATAAACGCTCGATGGCTTACTTTCAAATCCGACTTTCGGATTTGAAAGGTGCCAGCTACCTTAGAGGTAATCTGGCTTAACAAATTCTGGTGTGAACGGGTAGAGATAGCTTTTGTAAGACTTAATCGCTGGCTCACCTGAAGCTTTGTAAATTTCGTCCCAGAAGTGGGCTAGCAAGTAACTTGATCTGGCCATTTCTCTAACTATTAATGCGTCCATTCTTTTTAAACCTTCAGCGGCTGATTTTCTAACCGCTGGACTTTTTAGACTCATACCTTTTTCTATTTTTAATGTTGAAGGACTAATAATTGGATCGGCTTTAAGAACATCTTTAATTTCGCCAACTGAAACTTCGCTGAGTGCGCGCATATTTTCTATAACTGTTTTTTTCTGGGTAAATGGCTGAGATTTCCAAGCTTTAGCTTTCTTAACAATTAAATTTACCAATTCGGGGCCAAATTGAGCAACCACGGCATCTTCATAATAAGAGTGAATTCCGCCTTGGTTGGCAGCATAGCCATCGTAATCTGAAGTATTGTGGAATGGTTGGCTGTTGTCGCCAACGAAATGTCCCATTAAACCCATGTTTACGATCATTTGGTATATACC
Organism: Pseudobdellovibrio sp.; assembly: GCA_040080445.1. Lineage (GTDB taxonomy): Bacteria > Bdellovibrionota > Bdellovibrionia > Bdellovibrionales > Bdellovibrionaceae > Pseudobdellovibrio. The sequence continues at coordinate 358 of JBEBIK010000465.1, read as the reverse complement.
CTTGTTAAATGCAAATTGCTCATTTTGTTCGTCTTTATAATCTTTGGGAACTGGAGAATCTTTAATTGATTTTCCGCCCTCAATTGCTAAACGATAAAACTGATCAGCTCTCCACCAGTTAGAACCTAATTCGTCTGGAATTGAGAAAAGAGTTTGAGCTTGATTCTGTTGATTAGGTTTTCCGGTATAAGTTTCAATAATTTTTTTATAATCAGTTGGAACTTCACTTATTTTAAGTCCAATTTTTTCGGCATTGATATAGTGGCCCGGATCTCCCAATTTGCGATTTTCTGCGGAAAGCGATTTCCAATAGATATCTGGAATATTACAAAGATGACCCATCATGTGAGGCTTGCTC
>JBEBIK010000464.1:0-1743 GCA_040080445.1 Pseudobdellovibrio sp. | reverse complement strand
TAACTATTTTGATCCGACAACGTTTCCATTTTCAAAATAGTTTACAAGCGCACCGTCAATCTACGTTTCCATATTGGTGGTTAGTATTTCAATTAATCTTTCATCGGTTTTGTGTGAACCGCATATTTTTCAAACTCACCGTACTCATGCAATTTGTTGTAAAGTGTTTTGATCGTAATCCCTAAACCTTGAGCCGCCTGAGTTTTGTTGCCACCGTAGTGCGCTAAAGCCTTAAGAATATATCGTTTTTCTAATTCATAAAGTGGAATTGAAGGATCAAAATCCATGCTCTCATCAATAATCTCAGGATTACGGATATTTTCAGGTAGATCATTTGTCATGATCATGTGACCTTCAGAAAGAATTTGTAATCTTTCGCAAGTGTTTTGTAACTCACGAATATTGCCTGGCCAGTCATACTTAACTAATATCTTCATAGCTTCTTCATCAATTGTTTTTCCTCTGTTGATGAATGAACTCGTCGAAGCACCTAAGAAGTAATTAACTAATAAAGAAATGTCTTCTTTACGTCTTCTTAATGGCGGAGCGCTGATAACAATCGTATTAATACGATAGAATAAGTCTTCGCGGAAATTACCGCGGATAACTTCTTGATCTAATTCGCGGTTAGTTGCACAAACTAAACGAATATCAACTTTAATTGGATCTTTGCCTCCTACGCGGAAGATTTCGCCTTCTTGAATGAATCGTAAAAGCTTAGCTTGGATAGCAATAGGTAATTCTCCGATTTCATCTAAGAACAATGTTCCACCGTTAGCCGCCTCAGCTAAACCAATTTTTTTATTGTATGCGCCAGTGAAAGATCCTTTTTCATGACCAAATAATTCTGACTCTAATAGAGTTTCTCTTAAAGCACCGCAGTTGATCGCAACAAAAGGTTTATTTTTACGGTTTGATTTATCATGGATAGCACGAGCAATAAGCTCTTTACCAGTTCCCGACTCACCCATAACTAAAACACTCGCGTGTGATGGCGACACTCTTTCGATCATTTTCATTAATTGCATCATCACATCTGATTTATAGATGATGGGCTTAGTTTCGGTAATTTTCTGTTGAGCCACCCAGTTAGACTGATTTTGCGATTGTGAGCTTGAGCTCGGTAAGTGAGGTAGTGAAGTAGCATTTGATTCTGACATAGGGTCCACCTTTCAACGTGAGCGTTTTTTGTGCTATTTTCACTGTTCTCGATTTGATACAGTGTGTTAGCCGCAATGCAATATAACTAAAGTCGTGTATTAATTGCAAGAAAAAAATTTCATTATGAGATAATTTTTTTCTGGTCTTCTAAGGCATCGATTAGCTTGAGATAATAAACACATGTCTTTAAAAGTGCTCGAAATTACAGATAACTATTTGAAATATCAGGAAAATATCAAATCTGTCTCCCCGCTGACATTAAAGGCATATCGATTAGATTTGAATCAGGCTTTTGAAAATAAACTCAATTCAGTTTGTTCTTACACAGACTTATGGAGCCTAATTAGACCCTCACTAGGCCGATGGGGAAGCCTGAGCCTCGCCAGCCGTAATCGTAAAATTGCTACTTTAAAGAGCTTTTTTGGCTGGCTCTATGAACAAAGACTTCTTGAGACCAACTATTCGAATCAATTGATTTGCCCTAAAGTGCCTAAAAAAATACCTGATTTTTTATCCGTGGATGAAGCAATTTCAGTTATTAATCACATCAATATTCGGCTTAAGCAATGCCCAGATAAAAAA
>JBEBIK010000463.1:0-1746 GCA_040080445.1 Pseudobdellovibrio sp. | reverse complement strand
AAGTAGGGCCCGCTGCTTTAGCAGCTCCGCCACCGCGTCTACGTTCTTCAGATTTTGCAGTTAAAGATAAAAAAGTTAATGCGCCTGCGGCAGTTAATGCTGTTTGAAAAAATGTACGTCTATTCATATAAACTCCTTTGTTGTATGGATTTTTTTAAAATTTACTCTTTTTCATTAAGTTTTCAAGTAATTTTCAGCTGGTTTTCAACTATTGGTTAAGCTACTGTATGAAAATGCACCCCTGGCAATCTAAACAAATTCCGATTCTACAACTTGGAAATGATTTTTACGACCCTTCACAAGCGGCCGTATTTCCAGAAAAAAAATTAAGATATTGGAACTCAAGTCTTGATATTAAAGGCATCAGTCAAGATCACTTCGTTAATTTTAACCCTATAACTAACAACTTACAGAACCCACTTGCTCTTAGATATCACGGCCACCAATTTAAGCACTACAACCCAGAGCTTGGAGATGGGCGCGGTTTTTTGTTTGGACAAATTGAAATCAATAATCAATGGTACGACTTCGGAACAAAAGGTAGTGGCCAAACACTCTACTCTCGCAGCGGAGATGGTAGACTTACACTTAAAGGTGCCTATCGCGAATCACTCGCTACCGAAATGTTAGAGTCTTTAGGTGTTAAAACTTCACGTACACTTTGCTTTTTTGAAACAGGCGAAGATCTCGACCGCAATGATGAGCCGAGCCCAACTAGATCTGCAGTTTTAACCAGATTTTCATTAGGACACATACGTATTGGTACTTTTCAAAGGCTTGCTTATTTTAAGCAAGTTGAAAATATTAAAAAGCTCACTTATTACTGCATGAATTTTTACTATACTGCTGAAAATTCAAAAATAGATCCGACTGATGAAAATTTATTAGGCTCAAGATTTTTACAGTGCGTAGTCGAAGCTAACGCAAAACTGGTAGCGCAAGTTATGATGGCAGGCTTTGTACATGGCGTTCTTAACACCGATAATATTAATATCTCAGGCGAACTTTTTGACTACGGCCCTTACCGCTTTATGCCAAACTACGACCCAGAATTTACTGCAGCTTACTTTGACCGAGAGGGGCTCTATTGTTTTGGCAGGCAACCGGCCTCTTTTTTATGGGGGCTTCATCAATTAGCTGGCAGTTTAAAACTTGCTTACCCAGAGTTACCCACTGAAGAAATTTTAGGCCAGTTTTCAGAATTATTTAATACTCATGTACAAACCGAATTTTTCAAAAGACTAAATCTCGTTCCGCAAGGTGCTGAACAAAACTCTGAGTTTTTATCTAACTTCTTCAGCTATATGGAAAAAAATAAAATTAACTTTGAAGATATGTTTTTTGATTTTCATTCTAAAAAGTCTTTGAGTTCTGATAAATATGAAAGTTTGCTACTTAAACAACTAAGCACATTTAATGTGGCAGACGAAAAGCTAGCTCAGCACCCGTATATTACTGGTGAGAAACCATGTACTTTACTTATAAATGAAATTGAAAGTATATGGAAACCAATATCTGAAAAAGACGACTGGAGTTCTTATGAACAGAAACTCCAGTCTATTCGCAAGATGCGCGGAGTTTATTAACTTGAAGTCACTGCGTTTGTGATAGCCTTATTAAGCGGAATAACTCCAACTTCAGCACGTATCCATGAACATCCCAATCTCAGGATTTAAAGTCCTTCCTAAACTTATACACGTTGGCAGAACCAATCGAGTTCAGGTAACTATGAAATCAGGTCTAAAA
>JBEBIK010000462.1:0-1746 GCA_040080445.1 Pseudobdellovibrio sp. | reverse complement strand
ACATGTTAGTGAGCATGTATTTAAAAGCGCAAAGAAGTGGCGATGCTTCTTTAGAAACTCCGAGCATTCAGAATTTTAAACAAGAGCTTAAAAACTTGGCGTCGATGATTGGGGATCTGCAAACTCCACAAACTTTGCCACCAGCGCCCGCTCCAATGCCTACACATACTCCACAGCCTAGCACTAATATTACTAATCACTATAAGCCAATGCCTGCTTCTGGCCTTACTCAAACGATTAAAGAGAGCGCTACTGCTTTACAAAATAACGGCAGCAACTTTTCTGGCGCTAATAACAGCTTAGGCCAATTAGATTTACAATCATTGCAGATTTTAGCCGATGTAAAACAGAATTTAAATTTAAGTTCTGATATTGAAGCGCTTCGTGCTTTGATTTCTTTAGGTTACAAACAATTTAAAAAAATGAATTAAACTATTCGCCCGTACGTACGGCGAAGTTGATAGAACCCCAACCGTTCTGAACGCAGATCTTCATAACTTTTTTAACGAGCTCTAATTTTAAGTTTTCGTCGGCCTGAATATTAATTTGGCCTTTAAAGGTTTCGCCAGCTTTTAAATTTTGGGTAATAGTTTGCTTGAGTGATGTTAAATTACTGACGATCTGATTTAGATCACCGCCGATGTCGGCTGTAATAGTCATACCCTCTATGCCCGGAACTTTTTGCACTTCAAAAATAACTTCATTAGCCGACAAAGAAAGTAAGGGAGCGCTTTGTAATGGTTTACCATTAGTAGCTAATGGTAACTTAACAGCTTTTGGTACGAAATAACTTTCTCCATCGGTAGAGAAGTTCATGAGTAAGAAAATAACTAAAATAGTAAACATGTCGATCAAACTCACTAATGGAAGCTCGGGCACAGCGGACTTTTTACCGTGATAATTTCTTTTTTTACGAAGAAAATGTAAATCGTATTTAGGTTGTAAGTGGTAACCCGGTTTCCCGATGGTTTCCTTTGATTTGCGAGCCATAGGAGTATTTTAGTTACAAAGTGGTGTACGCACAATCTACAATAAAATTAGAATGGTAATTAACTAAAAAGCCAGACAAAGGTAGCGGCGTAGTGTTTTATTTTTCGCTAGGAGGAGATGAGTTTGGATAACACAGCTCATTTAGAAACTGTGCGAATTGGCCGAAATCTTTATCAAAAAATTCTCGTTTAGCCATCCATTTAATTCTGAACTGATCGGCTAAGCCTAAATCACAAAAATTATTTTCGCGGTAGCAGTCTTCGTGAGTTTTAATGGCTACATTTTTAATAGATCCACACATTGGCAAAGCCTCTAGTTGTTCTAGTTTTTCTTGCAAACAAAAACGTATATTTTGCAAAAAGATTTTTCCTTCATCTTTATAACGATCGGCTTTAGCTTGGTACTTTTTGCAGTAATGAAGTCCGAAGTGTTGATAGTAACCCTCTTCGCCACAGTTTTGCGACTGCTCTAAACAGCTGTAGTACTCGCAACTACCTATGTGTTGAACACACTCAGTGCTGGCCTTGGTAAATACGCTAAAAACAAAAATAAGACTAAAAAGTAACTTCAACATGTGCAGATTCGTACTATTAAAACCCATCTCTGTCTAGACAAAGGTAGGTAGGCTCTACTTTTAAAAGTTCAATCGCCGAGTTATACTTAAAACATGAAAAAACTTTCACGGTATTTAGTTTTAACAGGTGCAGCGGCTTTAACGATATTTGCTTATACATCTTATGCACAAGTAACTCCTGC
>JBEBIK010000461.1:0-1747 GCA_040080445.1 Pseudobdellovibrio sp. | reverse complement strand
ATTTTTAATTAGATGGCATTAATGAAAACTATCACTACGTCCGCTGGCCGGGACAGTGGAGTAATGTAGAAAAAAATCTTAAATTCTACACTCAAGAGCTGCCGAAAGAAATGAGCTGCAAAGTTTCTTTTGGAGTCAATGTTACAGTGAGCATTTTAAATATTTTTTATTTACCAGAAATTTTAGAGAAGCTCGAAAATTTTTTTCCAGCCTCAGCACTGCATTTAACAACTGTACATGAACCGAAATTTTACTCCGTGGTTAATATTCAACAAGACTGTAAAAAAATAATAGAAAAAAAATTAACAGCTTCAAGATACCAAGAAAAATTAATGGGTATCTCGACGTATATGATGTCGCAAGAATATAACCCAGCGCTCTGGAAAAAGTTTGTAGTCTGGACTGAAAAAAAAGATAAATACCGCAAAGTAGACATTCAACAGTATCTCCCTGAGTATTACGAAATTATCGGACCAGAGTATAAAGCGGCACTTGGTGACTTTCAGCCTGTTGTGTAGTTATATATTTAGAACACTAAAATAATAAGCCTTAAGTTGAAATAGCGAAGCCTTGAGAATAGCATTGCATTAAGATAGACTTAAATTCATGAAAATAATAAAACCAACTTTATTCGCAGTTCTTTCTTTAACTGTTTTGTTCTTCGTTTACCAAAAATTAAAACCCAAGCAAAACGATTACGACTATTTAAATAAGTTACCACACCAAATTGCAGAACTAGCCGAGAAAAAACTAGCTGCCGAAATTAAAAGATATTTAGCCAAAGATTATTCAGATAAAGAGGGTAGAAATTATCAGGATATTAGTGGGCTTGTTAAGTTGCACGCGTTACAGGGCGGCGATGCTTCGATTTATGTGATCTCGCCGGAAGTGCAGATTGATATGAGTCAGCAGCCTATGCGTGCAGTATTGAGTTTTAAAGCTGCTATGGCGAGAGGTCCGAAAGAGCCTGGCGCTTTAGATATTATTCCGGAGAGTGCCTCGCTTTATAGTTTTACTTTGAATTTAGAAAAAACAGATGATGGCTGGTTGGTGAAGTCAGCTTCTTGGATTGCAGATTAAATTATTTTTGCTCAGTACAACCTACCAGATCGCTTTTTTTTTCGGCTGTAATTGTAAAGTAGCACTTCGTATTATCAGTGGTCCTATAATTGCCTGGGGGAATTAGTGAAAAGTGCTGTTTTGCGCCGTCTGAATAGTGACCGAGAATATCGCCGTTTGCAAATTGCAACAGAACTTCGTCGAAAGTCGTTTGAGTTCCACAAGGATCAATAACTTTTACGATATTATAACCGGTCGAAGCGGCACTGTCTTTTCCGTCTTGGCCATTGCTGATAACTGTAAACGTTCCATCAGTACATTGAATCTGAGCTCCCGAAGAAGTCTGAACGCTTGAGCAGGACTTTCCATCTATTCCGTTGGTTCCATCGGCACATTTGATCGTAACACCGTTAGTCTCCTGAACCACAAGGCAAGAGCTGCCATTAGCTCCATTTACGCCGTTCGTTCCGTTCGAACCGTTTTCAATTCTGTAACTTGATCCGTCTGCACAGGTCAGTAATGCATAGTTCGTAAAAGATTGTAAACTACATCCAGCACCTTGATCTGCTACGCCCGTAAGCGACTTAGCAGCAGTACTTCTTGAGCCGCTTGAGCAAGATGAAAGTAAGATAAAAATAGTGCTTAAAAATAATTTATAAATTTTGGTCATCCGTGACCTCCTAAATTT
>JBEBIK010000086.1:0-8151 GCA_040080445.1 Pseudobdellovibrio sp. | reverse complement strand
TCATTGCAAATATAACGATGGCTTTGTTTTTTTCTATTGATTTTTTGGCTTCGATTTTTTCCATAAGAAGATAGTTAAATTATATTACTCTTCTTATGGACGTCGAACTTTATAAATCTTTTAAAGCCAAAACTAGACCTACTCTATAAGTACGGGTGAAATTTCTAATTATACTTTTTTACCTTCACGAGAAACACTCATATTAATGGGTAAATTTGGTTTTGCTGACTGAAGTGCATACACGTAATCGTAAAGATTTTCGATATTAGCTTTGTCGAATTCGGTAATAATATCGCCAGCCTTTAGCCCTGCTTTTTCAGCTGGAGAATTCTTAGAGGCACCAGAGATTTTTACACCTTTAACGCCCTCCTGAGCATAATCTGGAATGGTACCTAAATAAATTCTAAAACTGCGACCTTCTAGTTTTTGACCTGAGTTACCTTCTACTTTTTCATATTTAACAACATTAAGACTTACAGAAGCAATTTTTTCTGTAAAAGATCTAACGATATCAATAACTTTTACCAAACCCTTATAGTTGATTAAATCAGCGGTATCACGTGGCGAATGATACTCCTCATGAGTTCCAGTAAAGAATGAAATAGAGGGCACTTCAGCTAAGTAGAAAGACATAGAGTCTGTTGGTAAATAGGGATCGGTAGTTAACACTAATGGAACTCCCGAAATAAGACCTACTTCTTCACTTAAACCAGACCACTCTTTAGCCGAACCAACGCCTTGCACTTGAAGCTTATCTCGTAAACGCCCGATCATATCCATATTTAAAGAGGCTTCAAAATTCTGATTAAAGTCGACTTTCTTTTCTGTTTTCCAAGATTTAGCAAAGTAACTAGAACCTAAAACACCAATTTCTTCGCCAGACCATACTGCAAAATAGATTGGTTTTTTTAATTTTGCGGCTGTGGTTGGGTTAGCAAAATAGTGCGCTAATTCTAATACTCCCGCAACACCTGAAGCATTGTCGTCAGCGCCAAAATGGATTTTAGATTTTTCATCAGTTCGCGCCAAAGAAGAACCAGTGTTCTCGCCCAGACCCAAGTGATCGCCATGTGCGCCAATTAATACAGCTTTAGCATTTTTAGAAATAGCTTTAGCACGTGGTACGAGCTTAGCGATTACATTACGACCTATTGATTTATTGTGAGTGAGATGAATTTTAGCTGAAACATACTGAGAACTTAGAGCAAATCCAGTGCTTTGAGCCAAATTATCAAAGTCTTTTTCGAGGCTTGCGTAAGTTTTATATTTAGCATCTGACTTCTCAAGAATTTTTTCGAATGTTTTAGTTGAAATCTTGATAACTGGTAAAGTGCTTTCCGAAAGGCTGCCTTCAAACTTAACTTCTTTTATTCCAGCATCTGAAACTATCATCACACCAGCTGCATTATTATTTTTAGCGACCGTGATTTTGTGCTGAGGTCTAGAATAAGAGAGCAAGTGCTGCTTCATCTCTTTGTTAGGGTGATTTGGAAGATGGTCGAGTAAAATAACCCACTTACCTTTTACATCTAAATCTTGGTAAGAATCGAAAGTCTGTAATTTATCAGTAGCTGGTGCTTTAATACCATAACCTGCAAAGATCACTGGTATTGCATTAAAATCACCAGACTTTGTGTAAGATAAAACTTGGTAATCTTCGCCACGTTTTAGCGGAGCTTCAAAGCGACCCTTAAACTGCACTGAGTTGTCGATTGTAGCTGTAACAGATGAAGTGAAATCAAAAGTTTGTACAAAGTTACTTCCGATAGCCGGAACTAGCCCCCAAGAAGCAAATAAGCCCGCTATTTGCTCGGTATAGATTTTTTCTTCAACTGAACCCGACATGCGACCCTTAAAATCTTCAGAAGCTAAATATTTAACGATTTCACGTGCATCGTTTTCGTTAATATCTGGAGCTAGGTTAAATTTAACTTTAGCTGAGGCTGGGGTTGATAGACCTACAAGCTTACGAGCTTCTTCGTGATTCCAGTCGGCCATATATATTTGGCTTTCGCCCTTTTCGTTTCTGTGAGTCCAAGAGAGTTTTTTACCATCTGGTGAAAAACTAGGTAAGCCGTCGAAGCCATCGGCGTTAGTTACGCGAATTGGTTTTCCTCCGTCAGTGCTCACCATAAATAATTCAAAATTAGCATAGCCTAAGACTGAAGTTGCAAAAACGACATACTCCCCAGATGGATGAAAGAAGGGTGCCCAAGATAAAGAGTTAAGTTCAGTTAATTGTTTTTGCTCAGTGCCATCTACGTTCATAGTGTAGATTTCGGCGCGATTACCGTCTGGAGTGAATCTTCTCCATGTTATTTTTTTACCATCGGCGCTAAAGAATGGGCCACCATCGTAGCCGCGTGTATTGGTTAAACGCTTAACATTACTGCCATCAGCGTTCATGGTGTAAATTTCCATGGCATAAGAGCCATCTTGCTCCATTATTTTCTTTTCTTCATCGCTAAATTTGTCTTTGTAAGAAGAACGATTTGAAGCAAATGCAATTAGTTTTCCATTTGGAGAATATGAACCTTCAGCATCATAACCTAACTCTTTGGTTAAACGTTTAATCTGTTTACCATTAAGGTCTGATTCAAAAATATCATATTGATCGTCGTAGCTCCAAGAGTATCGTTTTTTTACAGGTTTAGCTCTCTCATCATATTCAGCTTTAACTTTTTCTTTAAATTTTTTATCTAAATGTGTTGAAGACCACATAGCTTTTTTAAGATTTGGATGGATCCAACCACAAGTCGTCATACCCACACCAGTAGATACACGAGAGCTCTTGCCAGACTCAAGGTCTAGCACAAACATTTGATAAAAAGGATTACCCTCCTCACGTTCAGATTGATAAATCATTTTTTTGCCGTCTGCCGAGAAGTAACCTTCCCCTGAGCGACTACCCACAAAGGTCAATTGCTTTTGATTGGAGATAAGTGTGTTGGCTTGATCAACAAAATTAGTTGATGGAGCCGTAGTTGCTGCTACAAGAAGACTGAAGGCTATGATATATTTTTTCATAGCTAAGTTTTTACGGGAGAGAGGCTAAATATGTCAAAATCTATCGGGATTTTCTTTTATTTGATACTGCTTGCCAGCACCAGTTTTGCTAAAGGCGAAGACAAAAACTATTTCTCGATTGATTTAAAATACGATCGCTATAAAGAAGTCTTAGCTCAATTAATTAACAAAGTTGGTCCTCTCAAAGACAGAGGCGAGGCCCATATAACGATTATATCGCCTCCTGAGTTTAAAATCCTAACTACAGGTAAAAAATTTAAACTAAATGCTCAGAAAATAACAGAGGCCTACGTTAAATATAACAAGGGTGTCTATTCATTTAAAGAAGTCTGTATAGGCAGCTCTGAAAAAAACCAAAATTCAAAGAGCATGAAAACCTATTATATTGTTTTAGAGTCTCCTGACCTATTTTCGTTTAGGCGTGAAATCGCAAGACTTAGCGAATTACCTACTTCTCAATTCGACCCTAATTTGTTTAACCCCCACATAACTTTAGGTTTTACTGACCGAGATCTACACTTTGAAGATGGGGCAATTAAAGATGCAAAATCTTGTTTAAAAGATCCAAATATTAAACTATGAGCCCAACTTGCACTTATTTTTTAAAATGTTCTGGTTGCGATTGGTGGAATAAATCTTACCAAGAGCAGAGCTCAGAAAAAATACAAAATTTAAAAAGCATTCTGCAAGAAGAAGCTATTGAATTTTTGAGCGCCGGTGAATACGGCCTCAGACATCGCACCGATTTTACAATTCAGTACGACGAAGACTTAAACAAACATCTTATTGGTTTTTATGACAATAATAAAAAAATTATGCAAATTGACACATGTTTGCAAATGTCAGCAGAACTACAAAAAGTTTACTCTGAATTTACTCAAATTTCTTTTTACTACGGCGACACCCCGCTTAAGAAAGGTAGCGTTAGGCTCAGAGTTTCACCTCAAGGACTTAAAGGCTGCTGGCTTGATTTTTCAAATATTGAGATTAAACATTTTTTAGAAGATCAAGTTTTACTTCGGCACCTTCTGGATGCTGGATTTATTGTTGAAATGGGCCAAAAGGGTAAACGACTTGTACGCGAAAACGGTATATTAAAACTCGCGAGTCCAATTCCTGAAGCTTGGTTTAAAACTCAAACAATACCACTTAAGTGTTTGATTTCGGACTTTACCCAACCCTCTTGGAATACTTCTGATTTAATCGTTGAAACTGTAATTTCGCATGTAAAAGAACTTAAATTGAGTGGGAGCATCTTAGAGTTTGGCTCAGGCATTGGTCAGTTTTCACTAGCTTTTTTAAAAGAGGGTTTTAAACTGACTTGTTGTGAGATTAACGCTTCATCTGCTGAGCAATTGCTAAGTAATGTTGAGGGTATGAATAACAAAAACAATCTAAATTTATTAATTGGAGACTTTCATAAAAAAACTATTGAAAATTCAAATTTCGATTTAGTTTTTGTAAACCCAGCAAGATCGGGCCTTAAAAATTTCACTCAAGAAATTGCTAAAACTAATGCGGAGTACTTAATTTATGTTTCTTGCTTTCCAGAAAGCATGGCTCAGGATTTATCCAATTTGCCTGACTACAAAATATGTAACATAAAGATAATTGATCAATTTCCGCAAACTCATCATTACGAAGTTTGTGCACTTTTAAAAAAATTAAGTTAAGGAGTAGATTCTAAGCCCTGTGAGATCGCCAGCAATATCCCGTTTAAGAATTAAAGATACAATAGGTATAACAACAACACCTGTTAACAGCATGAGCGTTGTACGAGCAATAACTCTTAATACATAGCTGCTTTTTATTCGCTGTACAGGTTGACCTAATCTTAAATGACATGACCACTCGCCGACTGAAGCTCCCATAAAAAGTCGCATCACCACTAAATAAGCCCAAAAGCTAAATAAAAAAGAAACCATAAATAATCGAATGATATTAGACTCTACGTTGCTGATTTGTAGAATATCTCGCATCTGAGTTTTCATTAAAATAGAAAATAAAATAATACCAAAACAACTAATCGAAATAAGAATTAAAGCGTCAATAGAAGCCGACATCCATGACCATAGTGCTAACTTAATGCCAGAACGTTTTTGCGAACCACTTTGAAAGCTCAAGTGATCGTCGATAAAGAAATTATCTCTTTTAAACAAATCAATAGGTTCATTATTAAGCGCAGGCTGCTTAATTCTTCCCTTAGGTATCTCTTTGTATTCTGTTTCTTGTGATAGCATATTGTTTAATAATATCACGCTTTACGCCAAAACCAATTAGGCTCTGGACGTAAGGCTGCATTTTTTTATAAAAATAAATCAGGTCTAAAAACTATCTTGTACCAGTACCCGTTGGTGGCGGAGTCGTTGTCGGAGTTTGAGTCGGACAATTCATCGGATTCTGATAACTTTGACCATTCCAACATGAATAAGTTGGACAATTATCTAAGTTAGCGACTCTTGTTGTTGAGTCTGGACACAGATAAGTCGTTGTTGGCGTAGTTCCTGTTGAGCAAAGGCAAGTGGTTGCATTTGGCGTTTGGCCTGGAGGGCAACCGTCACAAGAACAAGTACCATTCGTTTGTTTTTTAAGTGGAGCCGTACAAACTTGTCCGCAAGGAGGAATCGAACCATCAGGACATTTATCGGTTGGAGCTTTTAGAGATGGTTTTTTAGGAGCTAATAATTTGTAAGCCGCATAAGCAACAACGCCAGTTACTAACCATGGTAATGCAAACTTAACTGCGCTTATTAAACCTTTACCGATTTTACATAAAATTCCGCATTCATCTTTTTTATCAGGTTTAGTGCCTGGAGATGACGCCAATCCGCACTTAAATGACTTCATACCACTTGCACCGTCAGTAGCGTCTGGGGTTGGAGGCTGCCCGTTAGCACAAACACATTTACCTTTTACTGAAGTAGCCCCTGAATCTGGAAACTCCGCCGCGCAATCCTTAACAACTGCTTCTGTGTTATCTGGCGAAGCTGGACGAGCTACTGTTAAGTCGGCTGATGCCGGAGCTGGCATTGGATTAACTGCAGAACACTTAGCACCTGGTAAAACTTCATTAGTTGCTGGAGCTGTACATTTACATTTTAAAGTATCTGGATTTAAAGATTTGCTTTCGCACTTAGAAGTGAATAACTCATTAATAAATAATTGACGACTGTGTAATTGGTCACAGGCCTGCCAGTAATTTTTTTCGTGAGTTACCGCCGCAGTTTTACTTTTTGCAGATTCGGCTTTACAGCTTTTAGTTGCTTCATTGATTTCTGCTTCGAAAGCTTGCTTATCAAGTTTGATCTGAGCTAGTATTTGATCAGACATCACATCAAAAAGGCCTTTTGAATCCGTTTTTGCTAAACCTCTGAATTTCATCAAACCAAAAAGGTAGTCTTCTGTTAATTTATAATTTTCTTTACCTTGATCTGTTTTAAGTAGCTCTTTACGTTCTTGATCAGAAAGTAAGTTACCATCTTCGTAACGACCTTGGTTTTTAGATTTGTCTTTTAAAATGTCAATTTCAGATGTTGATAAGCGACTGGCTGAATCACAAGGGCCATCCCAATGAGATGCTTTTTGAAAATCTTGATTAGTTGTTGATGGAGTTACGCAAGTTGGACTACCGTTTGGCGTACCAAAGACATATGGGTTACAAGCTATTTGACTTGATTTTTGACAAAATGCTTTTGCATCATTATATAAAGAGTTGTCTTTAACAGCATAGGCTTTGTCGGCTAAAGTATGATTACAAACTTGACGTTGTGAAACCACTTCATAACTAGCAACATAACCAGCTACAATACAAGAATTACCGTTAAAAACGTAGCTCTGGCTCGTAACCACACTTTTAGTTCTAACAGTAGTTGTTGTCTTTGTTGCTGCTGATTCCGCAGCATTTGCATCTGCTAGCGAAAATAAAGCTTGGTAGTACGGATTTTGTTCAAAGTTATAAAACGAAGTTTTTTTAGTTTTCGTTTTTTTAGCATCTTTAGCTCTTAAAACAGCACGCGCATCTTGCCAAAGTGAGCGCATATTAACGATGTAATTGGCTCTATTGTAGGGACTCATGTTCTTCCACTCAGCCGCTGAAACATCTGGATATAAAGACGGGGGAGATTTTTTTACTGGCTCAGTTAATTGTTTTCTAAATCTTTCGTCTCCTGCAGAAATACGAGTGTACATGTCTGTAAAGTTAATAACGTCGATTTCGCTTAAATTTGTATTTTGAAATTTAAGCATTTTTTCTTTTTCACCAAACCACTGAAGATTGATGAGCTCATTGCCTTGAGAAACTCTTACAGTCGGAATTTCTTGGCCATTAGTGTTTTTAGACATCAACACTTCATAGGTTGGCATCATCACATTTTTATTAGCCATAAAAATGGGTTCTATTTCTTTACGAATTCTCTCTGGAAATAAATATTTATTTTTTTGATAAAACTCACCCAAAGTGATCTGTTTATTTAAACCCATTTGATCAAATGCTGACTGCATTTCAGTTTTACTAATTTTTTTAGCCTCTTGACCCATCGCTACCGGAGCCATTGTCATCGACCAAGAGGCCGTCCAAACAAGTGCCCATTTTAAGATGTTAAATGTTTTAAATAATTTCATAAAATCTCCTAGTTTCCTGTTCCTGGTAAACCGCCACTACATCTGCCCGTTGGATTCGTTGGAGTTATTGGGCATGTGTTATTATTGCCACTTCCGCCTTCTGCAGGACAGCCACCTGGTCTTGTCGTTGATGCAACAGTTTTATATGAACCATCTGGACATTTCGGACATAGAGCAATATTTCCAGCTGGAGCCGTAGAATTGTCGGCGCAAGTTGGTGGTGTAGGCGCATTCGTACATTGGCAAGTGGCCGCATTGTAAATACGTTGCGGAGGAGTACACGTGCTCGCCAGCGGACAAGTACAAGCTGGAAGTGTTCCAACAAATGGAGGTGTACATGATGCAGGAGGAGTTACATCACAAGCACACGTCGTTGGATTTCTTGTTCCTACCGTACACGTATTAGAACACACGCAATTTGGTGGAGTTCCTGTCTTAGGAGCCACGCAAGTTACTGGTGGTATAATTGGTGGCACTACAGGTGGTGGATCTTTCTTCTTTCTA
>JBEBIK010000460.1:0-1753 GCA_040080445.1 Pseudobdellovibrio sp. | reverse complement strand
GAATAATGATAATAAAATGCTTGCCGATAAAATTATTAACGCTCTCGAAGCAGAGGCCGCTAAAATATTTATTTAAAATATTGGTCTAAATTATACGGGTTGTAATAGCTGTAGTCTTTTCCGTTTAAATTAAACTCAATTTTTTCAGCATGTAGATGCATGCGCTTATTGCTATATAGTTTTGCTATGTTTTCGTTATATTTTTTGTCGTTATAGCGATTGTCGCCAACAATAGGGTGGTCGGCTATGGCCGCATGCTTGCGGATTTGATGCTGTAAACCCGTTTGTAGCTCAATATAAACTTCAGTGAAGTATTGGTTAGTTCTTAAAATTTCAACACTTGTAGAGGCCTCTTTGCGATCAGCACTTACGCCTTTTGGGTTTTGGCGACCTTCGGCTTTGTCGCTTATTGGCCATGACCAAACCAGTTGTTGTTCTTTCTTTTTCCATGGGCTGCGAAGAAGTGCTCTATAGAACTTTTGGCCTTCATCTAAGGCTTCTGACAACGTAATATGCAATTCGGGCTCTTTAGCCACGATCATAAGTCCTGAGGTTTCCATATCGAGTCGGTTTACAAAGTGTAGGGGCTTATGGGCTTTGGTTAAATACTCCGCAACCGAAGGGCTTTGGTTATGAACGCTAAAGCCTTCAGGTTTTACTAAAACGATGAAATTTTTATTTTCCTCAAGTATTTTTATCATGTTAGGATAATCGCATAGAGGTTGTAATGATTCAAGTTAATGCAAATGAAGCTGAAAATAATAACAATAACGATGAAGCGAATACAAGTAATGCCGAGGCCGATAAGCCTAAAGTTACTATCGAATTTCCTTATAGCGAAATTTTACGCGAGAAAGCTCCAAAAGCTTTTGATTTAGCCGAAAAAGTGGCGACCGACTGGAAGCATGAAGGCGACTTCACCGATTTAGGAATTGGCCATCCTCTAGCTGGAATAGCGGCATCTCAGGCTTTGCAAAAAGCTAAAGACATTGAGAAGAAATTAGAAGAAAAAGGCGTATTTTCAATGGCTAAATTAGGTTTAGCAATAGCCAAAGCTCAAGTAGAGAGTGTTAAAAATAAACTTAATATCAAGCCTAACAAATCTGAGTAATATGAGCACACGCGACGAACGTATTTTAGAATTAATGAAACAGCTAGGGCCCATTAAAATTGAGCTCGTTAACGACAGCCACAAACATGCAAGTCATGCTGAACATATTGGCGGTGCGGGGCTCACGGGCGACACGCATTATAAACTCACAATTATAAGTGCACAATTTGAGGGTCAATCGCGTATTGATCGTCAGCGCATGATCATGAATTTATTGAAAGATGAATTTAAAAATGGTCTGCATGCACTTGAAATTAAAGCTAAATCTCCGTCGGAATAGGCTCTAGTCGGCTTTATTTTAGAATTGTTCTAATTTTTCTTTGAGCTGGCCAATGATTGTTTTAATTTTAACAAGTTGTTCTTCTTCGGGGCTTGCGACAACTTTGGCCTTTTCGAGCTCTTGCCATGTATTCATAGCAGTTTCGAGATCGTTCTGAATAAAAGACCATCGGTCTTTATTTTGATTTTTTGCGCTGTCGGACGTGTTGCTCATTTATGAGGGTAATGCTACTGTCTGTTCATTGAGTATTCAACAAGAAAAATTATAATTCGAGGTTAATTATGTCACAAGATATCATCTACACGATGAAGGGTGTTTCAAAAGTTTATCCACCTAATCGTTTCGTACTAAAAGATATTTAT
>JBEBIK010000459.1:0-1754 GCA_040080445.1 Pseudobdellovibrio sp. | reverse complement strand
ATTTATGTCTTTAAATAAAGCATTAGAAGATTTAAAATTTGATAAAAGATTAATCGATTTAAACGTAAAAATGGGTCGTGTAACTAAAGAACAAATGGATCTAAATACAAAAAACCTACCTGATTTAGAATCACAATGCGAAAAATTAGATCTCGAAAAAGAAGACCAAGAATAGTTAGTGGCTTCCGCCAACAAAGTTAATTCCAAAAGAAGTTAGAGTTCCCGTTGTGCCAGACTTGGTATCAACAACTTTTAATGTCCATGTTCCGACAGTACTTTCTTGATAAAATGCATTCGAAATAAATGTGTCATTAATGTAATTCGCAATTCCTGTAAGGGAGTTGCGACCATTAACTAAAATACTTTTTGTACCAGCTGGTGAAGTTAATTCTAAAGCTAATTCTGAAATATCACTATGAGTGGCCGCAACTCTAATTTGTACAGCTTCAACAGTTAAATCAGTAGACACAACTATAGCGTTGGTTACGCCAGTAGCGCTAAAATCGGGAATAGCTAAACTAAGACCCGAATTGGTTTGGGCCCAATTTGTTTCGGTGTAAGTACCAAGATCAATAGGTGTGGTGATCATATCGATTGCCATGGCAACAGCTGCATCTATATTAATTCTACCAAAGCCAAACCAATTTTGAAATTTGTAACCAGCAGCATTGGTAATCCATTTTTGTTCCCACACGTAACTTGAGGGCATAGTCGATATGGGATGAGATATCGAGCCGGTCACATAATCACTTACGGTTGCTGTTTTAGCTAAAATGTATTTAACTTCGCGCCAACTGAGGTTTGGGTTGGCTTCTAAAATAAGTGCGATAGATCCAGATACCACTGGTGAAGCGGAAGATGTTCCATTAAAGGTAGAAGTATATTTACAGTTTGAATTCTCGCTACTCGCACCACTTTCAAAAGCTACACTACCAGCAGAGGTCGCATAACCTACAGCACAGCCCGCACGGTCGGTGGTAATCATAGCTGGAGAGTCACTGCCATATTCTCCACCGAATGCTGAAATCCATAAAGCTGATCCCGGTGATGAGTAGCTCGAGGTGTCTCCAGAGGAGTTGAGTGCGCCAACCACAATCATGTAAGGCATAGCATTTTCGCCATCGAAATTTGAATTACCAATGCAATAAACACTAGAGCTCCCATTACATTTAACAGCAAAGTCATTACCTGCAGCTTTAACAAAAATAGTACCGAGGCCAGACCGTTTGGTGGTAATTAAACTTTTAATTTGTGTATTATAAGTTGAATTAAGAGGTGCTAAGGTATTTTGACGAAAGCCCCAACTCATGTTGCTAATATCGAAATCTCCAGTTGCTTGATCTAAAAGTTTAGCCGTACTGTCTGTAACTGCATCCGAAAGGTAGTTGGCGATTGATAATTGGGCTCGGGGCGCAACGCCCAAAGAGCCAAACTTATTTCCGCTAACAGCTGCAACTAACCCGGCAACGCTTGTACCGTGATTATCAGTAGAAGAAATTGGGGGAGATGTCGTTGCAGTAAAAGGGCTAGAAAGAGTGTAATTTTTAGAAGTGGGATAGTAAGGAAAATTAGGCTGTAAATCTTCATGAGTATCTTCTAGTCCATCATCTGAAATTTGAATCCAAATATTTTTTCCATAAATTTTTTGAGACCAAGTAGAAATTAAATTAAGATCGTTTCCAGCCACAGCAGAAGTAGCTGCAAAAACAGTTTGGCCGGTATTTAAAAGATGCCACGCATACTTAGCTAAAGGG
>JBEBIK010000458.1:0-1756 GCA_040080445.1 Pseudobdellovibrio sp. | reverse complement strand
GGCATTGGACTGAAACTCGAATTTTAAATAAGCGTTAATAAATAATTAAGCTCTTCGTAAACATTCGACCAAGTAATGCTGTTCATGCGTACGTTTAAGCGTTGATCTGGAGTAATTGAATATTTTTTATTTTCGCGCATAGCAAGCTGAATAGCTGTTTCGGGCTTCAGCTTAGTTTTTTCAGTAAAAATTAAAGAAATATTTTTGAGGCCAGCGCTGATATCTCTAACCCCAAGATCTTTACATTGTTTACGTATGAGCATAAGCCCCATTAAATTAATAACAGGTTCTGGGATTGGGCCAAACTGATCTTTGAGCTCGTCTTCGATGCGGTCTAATTCTTCTTGCGATGAAATTTCTGAGAGAGCTTTGTAATAACTTAAACGTATACGAATATCAGAAATATAAGAATCTGGAATAAGTGCAGGAACTTTTAAATTAATTTCAGGATCTAAATCCCGATCAGCAATAGATTCGCCTTTAGCTTCTGCCAAGGCTTCGTTGAGTAAATCCATATAGAGTTCGTAACCAACAGAGTTAACATGACCCGATTGATCGTCGCCTAAAATGTTTCCGGCTCCGCGCAACTCTAAGTCGTATTGAGCAATGCGAATTCCAGAGCCAAGGGCTGAGTTTTCTTGAATAACCTTAAGGCGCTCTTGAGCATCTTTTTCGATTTTTTTATCTTTTGGTAATAGTAAATAACAGAAAGCACGCGCCTTACTGCGGCCCACGCGTCCGCGGAGCTGATAAAGCTGTGAAAGACCAAACATATGGGCTTGATCGATAAACATTGTGTTAGCGCGCGGAACATCCATTCCAGATTCTACAATTGCGGTACAAATTAAAACGTCGATTTCGTGGTTAAAGAACGCTAGCATGGCACTTTCTAGTTCGTGTTCGGCCATTTGCCCGTGCGCTACTTTCATTCGTGCATCAGGCATAATTTGGCGAAGCTCGTCGGCTAAGCCATAAATACTTTGTACGCGATTATGAATAAAATAAACCTGACCGCCTCTGGCAATCTCAGACTGAATGCCTTTTCGGATTAGCTCAGTATCAAACTTAGAAATAAAAGTTCTGGTAGGCAAACGATCTACAGGAGCGGTATTGATTATTGATAAATCTCGCATGCCAGTAAAACTCATATTTAGGGTGCGCGGAATAGGTGTTGCAGACAAAGTTAGAGTATCAACTTCGGTTTTAAACTTTTTAATTTTTTCTTTATGAGTAACGCCAAATTTTTGTTCTTCATCTATAATTAAAAGACCTAAATCTTTAAAAGCCACATCTTTACTAAGTAATCGATGGGTGCCAATTAAGATATCTACTTTGCCGTCTTTTAATTCAGTTAAAGTTTTCTTTTGGTCGGCCGCCGAAACAAATCGGTTTAACGAACGTATTTCAAAACCCCAACCAGCAAATCTCTTTTTGAAAGTTTCTAAATGTTGAAAAGTTAAAACTGTTGTTGGCGCCAATACCGCCACCTGTTTTTTACTTTGTACTGACTGAAAAGCGGCACGCATAGAAACTTCGGTTTTACCAAAGCCCACGTCGCCACAAACCAAGCGATCCATAGGTTTATCGCTAGAAAAATCTTTTTGAATATCAGAGATGGCTCTCAACTGATCGTCAGTTTCATCAAACGGAAAGCCTTTTTCAAACTGATTGTAAAGAATTTCATCCATTATCACGGGTTTGCGAGTAATTTCAGATCTTTTTGCGTAGAGCTGTAAAAGCTCGGCCGCGATATCAC
>JBEBIK010000085.1:0-8175 GCA_040080445.1 Pseudobdellovibrio sp. | reverse complement strand
TACCTTTAAGGCCAAAGTTTTTAAGACCTTTGGCTTTGGCTAGGTCTTGCAGTTCAATAAAGTTTTGTGGTGTAAATTTAAAAAGTTTATTTAAGTTTTTTAAATCATCACGTATGGCTACGCCCACTTTTAATATGTCCTTATTTTCCAAAATATTTTTGATGATTTCAAATTCAGTAATTCCATGCAGACGAATGAGATATGCCTCTTCGTTAGTGGACAGTTGTAAAAGAGCAACTTTGTAGACTTCGCCGACCTTAAAGCTAGCGCGAGTTTCGGTATCGAAGCCTAGTTCTTTGGCAAAACTTAGTTTTGCGGCAACGTTCGCCAACTCTTGATTATTGATAATTAAATGAATTTTTCCTTTGAAATTGATAAGTTTGTAATCGGCGTTATTAAGGTTGTTCATAATTAAAGAGTAAACAAAAAGACTTCTTTTGAAAAGATTTACTGAATTTAAAATCTAATATTAATTGTAAAACATATTCTTGCCCTATGTTGGGCGTTGGTACAATGTGCCAACGCCCAACATAGGGCCTAGAAGAAGAAAAGAAAGTCTTTAGCAGTAATTCAGACTCCGAACTTGGCATTAGACCAAGTCCACAATCTAGCATAAGATGCCACTCATGATAGCACTAACACAAACAGTACAAAAAGGTGGTTGCGCCGCTAAAGTGGCCGCCAGCGAACTCAGAAAAATTTTATCTCAGGTGAAATTTCCGAAAGTTCACCCTGAATTATTAGTAGACGGTGGTCTTTTTGATGATGCCGCTATTTATAAAGTTACCGACGAAATTGCTTTAGTTCAAACTCTCGATTTTTTTACTCCTATACTAGACACTCCAAAATTTTTTGGCGAAGTGGCCGCCGCTAATGCACTCAGTGACGTTTACGCTATGGGTGGAAAGCCCAAAACTGCCATGGGTATTTTAGCATTTCCGATTGCTACTATGAGCCAGTCGGTCATTGTAGATGTTATGCAAGGAGCGAGCGATAAAGTGGCAGAAGCTGGAGCTAATTTTGTGGGTGGCCACTCGATTGATGACGACACATTAAAATTTGGTTTATCGGTCACAGGCTATGTACATCCACTCAGAGTCTGGAGCAATGCTGGAGCGCGCGTAGGAGATCATTTAATTTTAACTAAAGCCCTAGGCACTGGCACCATGACCGCAGGCCTTAAGCGTCAGCAATTATCAGAAGACGACATAATGGAAGCCATTTTAAGTATGTCGATGGTGAACAATGCTGTTGATTATCTGAGTGCAGAGCAAATTGCAGCGATTCACTCAGCTACTGATATTACGGGTTTTGGTTTATCGGGGCATTGCATGCAGCTAGCACGTGCTAGCCAAGTCTCTTTAAAAATAAAAGCAGAGAACTTACCTAAATTTTCTAAAACTATGCAGTGTTTAGAGCAGGGCTTTTTAACTAAAGCTCATCGTAGTAACGCTGATTATACATCTGAATTTATAGATACAACTGTACTTGATAAATTATACAACCAATTAATTCACGACCCGCAAACCAGTGGTGGGCTATTACTTTGTGTAGACCCTAAATTCAGTCATGAAATTGTTAACAATTTAAAAGTAAAATTTAAAGCTACAAGCATTATCGGTCAGGTCGAGAAGCTTGGCACAAAGGCAGTCGTATTTGAGTAATGATTTATTGCGAGAGCTACTTTTAAACAAAACTCCTTTCATCGATGTGCGAGCGCCCATCGAGTTTAATCAAGGGCATTTGCCTAACGCGGTTAACTTGCCAATACTCAACGATGAAGAGCGAGCTCTCATAGGAACCACTTACAAACAACAAGGTAATGAAGCAGCGGTAAAGCTCGGCTACAAGTTGGTTTCAGGCGACGTCAAAGCAATGCGAGTGCAAGCTTGGGTTGATTTTATAACAAAAAACCCAAATACAGTTTTATATTGTTTTAGAGGCGGGCAAAGATCGCAAATAACTCAAAAATGGATTTCTGAAGCTGGCATAGAACGGCCAATCATCAAGGGCGGCTACAAGTTCGCTCGAAATTTTTTAATTGATGAGGTCGTAAGATTTGCCAACAACTATTCTTATTTAATTCTTTCAGGAACTACAGGATCTGGTAAAACTGGATTTTTAAAACAGACCCAAGATTTTTACCCAAGTATTGACCTTGAGGCTCTAGCCAATCACAGGGGCTCAGCATTTGGGGCTATGAGCACACCACAGCCTTCGCAAATAAATTTTGAAAATACTTTAGCGCTGAATCTCATGCAATTAGAGCCAAGATTAACGAAACCTGCTTTGCTTGAAGACGAAAGTTTAACTATTGGTCGTTGTGCCATTCCAAAAATCTTTTTTGATAAAATGCGAAGTTCTTCGGTTATTTTTGTACAAGAACCCATAGAGCAAAGAGTAAAAAATATATTTAAAGATTATATTCTAGATTCGGCTATTGGCCGTAAAGAAGTGGGTGCACTTGAAGTTTTTGCTAAATACAAAAACTCAGTCAAAGCGATAACTCGAAAACTGGGTGGCTTACGAGCGCAAGAACTTCTAGAAATTTTAGAAAAGTGCGAAAAAGAATATACTGAACAGGCCAAACTCACATCTAATAACGAATGGATAGAAAAGCTCCTTACATACTATTACGATCCACTCTACACGAGTAGTCTGGAACGCAGACAAGTAAGGATTGTATTTAAAGGTAACACCAAGGACTGTGCAGAATATTTAAGGAGTCAGCGATGAGTGAAGAAAATCAAAATGCCTTTAAATTATGGATCAGTGGCGATGTGGTTAAAAAGTATTTTAAGCATACAAAATTAAGTAAAAAAGAAATCGATGCCATCATCAAAAAATTATCTAGCTTAGAGCTTAAAGCCCGTGTGCAACTAATAGCGCGCGAACTTAAAGATGTTTTACCAGAACATTATCCACACGCACTCAAAGAACTTTTACAAATCACCCGTAAAGAAAATCTTAAATCTTTTGAGCTCTGGCCCACCACTGAATTTATTCAAATGTATGGCCTTGATTACACCGATAGATCTTTAGAGGCCATGTATGAGCTCACATCTAAATTTACTGCGGAGTTTAGTATTAGGCCCTTTATTAATAAATATGGTCACCAGATTTACGATAAGCTCTTACCTTGGAAGCAAGATCAAAACGAGCACATCAGGCGTTGGCTGTCAGAAGGTACTCGCCCAAGGCTTCCTTGGGGTGAAAAACTACACGCGGCAGTGAAAGACCCTAAAAAAGGTTTAGAGATTTTAGAACACTTAAAATTTGACCCCTCTTTGTATGTACGAAAAAGTGTGGCTAATCATTTAAATGATATTGCAAAAGATCACCCAGAATTGGTGGTAAGTACCCTTTTAAAGTGGCAAAAACAGGTGCCAAAAAATTATTTAAAAGAATTTAATTTTATTTCTAATCGTGCACTACGTACATTAATTAAAGACGGGCACGAGGGCGCACTGCAGTTTACAGGTGTAGCATTAGATAAAAAAAGTATAAAGTGCTCGCAACTCACTATTAACAAAAATAAATTTAAAATGGGCGAAAAGTTAGAATTGAACTTTTCAGTTCAAAACAAGACTAAAGAAAATCTAAAATATATAATCGATTACGTGATTTACTTTAAAAAAGCTAACGGGGATTTAAGTCCCAAGGTGTTTAAACTTAAAACAGGAACTCTCAAAGCTTTTGAAAAAATTAATATTACAAAAAATCACAACTTTAAACCTATCACTACGCGGAAATTTTACCCGGGTGAGCATCAAATTTCAGTTAAAATTAATGGAAGAGAAACAGAGAAGCTCAGTTTTAACTTAAGAGTTTAATGAAGTAATTGTTGTTCTTCAAATCGTTCAAGCGTGGCTGAAACTCTTTGAATCACAGATTTGATTTGTAACGGTTTTAACAAGATATCTTCTGGCTGGACCATATCAGAATAAATTTCATTTAGGTCGTCATCGGCAGTCATTACTACCACTGGAATATTTTTAAATCTTGAATCACTTTTTTGTTCTAATCGAAAATCATGCCCGTTCATAATAGGCATTTGTGCATCGAGAAGAATTAAATGAGGAAGTAATTTGAGGTGTTCTAGAATATCAAGAGCTTCTTGACCATCAGAGGCACACAAAACTTGGTACCCGTAAGCTTTAAAAAGCATTTCGAGAAGTATTTGATTGTCTCTAGAATCATCTACGATGAGTAGTCGCTTGTGAGCATTTTTAAACATGGCCGAACATATCACAAATAATTTTAATCCTTCACGTATATTTTTTATTAAAATGTAATTGTCAAAATTATGTGGCACCATAATGGCACTCGAGTAAAAAAACAATCTGGAGAATAAAAATGTTATTTAAATTTCTTGAAAGTCATCGGGCAGAAATACTCATTCTTACCGAGGAAAAAAGTCTAAAGCTAGCAGGTTCTTTGCCCTCATCAGAGGAGCTCAAAAAAGGCTTACCAATTTTTTTAGAAAATTTAATCACCTACCTAAAAAGCCCCAGACCTCACGCCGCTTGTGAAAAACAAATTGTGGCAGGAGCGGCCCACCACGGGAAAGAATTAATGAGATTAAACTACACACTTTCACATGTGGTGCATGCGTACGGGGCTATGTGCCAAGCCGTTACAGAACTAGCCCATTTAAAAAACGCTGTTATTCAGACTCAAGATTTTAATGATTTTAATATGTGTTTAGATATTGCGATTGCCGCTGCAGTTTCAGAATTTCAGTTTAACTGTGCGCTCGCTACTGAAGAACGCGAGGTTCAGAATTTAGGAGCTCTGGTGCATGAGCTCAGAAATGCGCTTTCTAGTGCTACAATCGCTCACGAAATGATTAAACAAGGTATAGTCGCTAATAGTGGTAGTACCTCAAGAGTATTAGGCGACAATCTAACAAGGATGCGCCACTTAATCGATAGATCATTGTCAGATGTGCGAATGCGTGCTGACCCCGAGATGTATATAGAAAAATTTTATTTAAATGATTTGGTAGATCAAATTTTACTAACAGCTACTTCTGAGGCCGCAACTAAAAAGCAAATACTCAGAAATGAAATTAAAAGTAGTATTGAGCTCGAAACAGATAGGCATTTGCTGTTATCGGCAATAGCCAACTTAGTTCAAAATGCGCTGAAGTACTCTAAAGAGGGTGCAACCATAACTTTGAGAAGTGCCTTGATACAAGAAAGTGTGATTATCGAAATTGAAGACGAATGTGGTGGTTTGCAACCAGCTATCCAAAAGACAATGTTTAAACCCTTTTTATCGGGTGGCTTTGACCAAAGTGGTATGGGGCTAGGGCTCATGATAGTGCAAAAAGCTATTACTTTACTTCAAGGTAAAATTTCAGTGCGCAATATCGAATCTCATGGCTGTGCCATACTCATTGAAATTCCTAAAAAAATAGAACCCGTTAAAATTAACAGAGCTGTTAACGGTGAATCATCTGCGCAACCTGTAAAATAAGGCTATTTGATAGGGCTATAAGTAGATTATATTCGATTTGACGCCAAAACGGGCACAGAATTAAATTACTGGTTAATTTTAAAAATTTCGTATACATTATTGGTTCAATTAAGTGTCTCTGTAAGTTAGATCTAGCATTTCGCTCTGTTCTTCTTTAGTGGCCAACCCATCCTAAGGAGGAACTCATGGGCAAAAAAATCTACGTAGGAAATTTATCATTTAACATGGACGAAGGTTCATTAAACGACATTTTCGCAGCATTCGGTACTGTTGAATCTGCTAAAATCATCACTGACCGTGAATCTGGTCGCAGCAAAGGTTTTGCTTTCGTTGAAATGGCTTCTGATTCAGATGCTGCTACAGCAATCGAAAAATTAAACGGCAGCGAACAATTAGGTCGCGCAATGAACGTTTCTGAAGCTAAACCAATGGCTCCTCGCGATAATCGCGGCGGTGGCGGCGGCGGCGGACGTTCTGGTGGCGGCGGCGGCTTCAGAGGAAACCGTTACTAATGTCAAAAGACGACCTAGTGACATTCTCTGGTAAAATTTCAGATATGTCGGGCGGAGGCGTTTATCACATCACTCTGGAAAACGGAGTGAGTGTGAAAGCAAGACTGTGCGGCAAGATGAAAAAATTTAACATCAAAGTTGTCGTTGGGGATTCTGTGGACGTAGGTATCTCACCTTACGATCCAACTCATGGGTTAATTACCCACCGACACAAAAACGTGCGATAAGTTTAAGATCAGATATATAAATTTTGAATTAATTAAATGTTTCTAGAGGCCAAATATACCGGCCTCTTTTTTTTTGTCTTTTTTGAAAGACAATCTAGCGTGCCCATCTTTTTTGTAATGATATCTGAACTGATTTTGAAAGTGTTGTATTGGTCGGATCACCCAAAACTGTTTGATCGGTGTAACTTAAACTTCCGGCCCAATTGTCTTTAAATAAATAATTAGCAGAAGCGGTGAGAGCCGCATATTTTTGCTCGCTGCCTTTTGAAGAGGTTGTGCCCTCAACATTGATGGCGTCTTCGTTAAACCAAGATAAACTCGAACCCAATCTTAAATCACCTATGCTGTAACCCGCACCAATAGATAAACTATTTCCGAAGCCCGGCATAATATTGCCAACATTCTGAGAGTTGCTCACAACCTTATCAAAAGATTTATGAACTTCTAGAGTTGTATTGGCGTCCCAGTTAATCCAAGTCTTGGTGAGAGTTGTGCCAAGGCCTATTGAAAAAAATCCTCGTCCGCGGCTGTCGAGACCCGTCGTTGATTCGTAGATCGATTTACCAGTGGGAAGTGTGAGTGTTAAAAAACCAATACCTCGAGGCCGCCAAGGGCTGTAGGTCCAATCGGGAAGATATTCGTAACCAATTAGACCCGTAACATCGCCAAGACCTGTTGAGGTGCCGCTGGCCAATGTGCGGGTTTGAATCGGTACTGAAAGGCCCGCTTGAAATCGGTCTAAAAAAATTCGGGCCACGTCGATTTTGTAAATATTTGATATATCGTCAGAGCTTCTTTTTTGCCAAATACCGTTAGTAAAAACATCGGTGTCTATTTTTGAATAAGAATAAGAAGTGGTCACTTGGGCTTTGTCGTCACCGGTTATCAGAGTGGGTATAGCAAAGCCTCCGCCGCAACAAGCGGCAGCCATTAGCGCTTCGGGTGCAATTAATGCTAAAATTAATAAATTAAAGCGTAATTTTTTTAACAACTTGATCCACCACGTTTTGCGCATCTTTTAATTGAATTCTGATTTCCCATTCGCCGGGCATAATAAAAAAAACATCACTGGCGCGATATTCGCCAGCTTTAATTTTTTCGACTGTTACGGGGGTTGAACCATGCCCCATACTTGGCATCCAGAGTTGAACAAAAACAGTCTCGGTTGGGTCTGAAAAAACTGTTGGAGTTTCTTGCACATAAAATTTAAATAAAAAACTTCCTGGTGTTGTAACATTGGGAGCGGACTCCCATTCAAATGTGGTGCAAAGCCTTTTTACGCTTAAAAAAAGATTACAATTTTCTGCTTTTTGATTTTCGACAGTAACAGGCGCGGCCTCTTGGTAATTGGGTTTTGCACAGGCTACTAAAAATAAGAACAGTATTAAATATCTCATTTGATCTCGCTTTGGCGTAAAATAACACAGCCCAAAGTGCGGCCTTCAGCAGTACGAACTTTTTGGCCTTTTGAAATATCAGAGAGTGCATTATCTAAAAAAAATTCATCCGCATTTGCGGCGTTTGAGCTGTTAGTGACGCCGCCTTGATAAAGGATTTCTCCTTGAGGGTTAAATACAAATGCATGTGGAGTTTTATAGGCTCCGAGAAGGTCGGCGATTTGAGTTTTTGAGTCTTCTAAGACTTCAAAATTAAAATTAGCTTTTTTAAAATACTGTTCGGAAGCTAATCTGGTTTCGTCTAAATTTGAATGAATAACGCTAAATTTAAAATCTTTGTAAGTCGTGGCTAATTTTTTAATTAAAGGCACATGGCTATCAGAACAAGGGCATTTGGCTGACATAAAAATTAAAACCAAGCCTTTTTTATCAGTGAGCTTTGTACTTAGAGTAGTTTTTTGATGAGTTAATAAGTTTTCGGCTGAAATAACACTAGGTAGAGAGGCATGGACGCTTAAATTAAGCACAAAAATTAAACAAAAAAGCACAATTTTTAAC
>JBEBIK010000457.1:0-1758 GCA_040080445.1 Pseudobdellovibrio sp. | reverse complement strand
GATCGTTATTGAGTTCAATTGCTAAAATACGATTAAACGAATTAATAGCGAGCACTGACTTTTTATTAAAACTGATATCGAGATTAACTAAAGTTCCTGCAGAATTATTTTGTGCTGCAGGCCCTACAAATAAAGTTACATTTTTTTCGGCAGCAAGTTTAACTGAGTGATGGTGCAAAACCTTTGCGCCCCATGAAGTCATTTCTAGTAAATGTTGATAGTTAAGTAAGTTAATCGGTACGGCTGAGCTCACAATTTTAGGGTCTGCGGTATAAATGCAATCAACATCTTTTAAAATTTCGCAGCGATCGGCTTTTAAAAAAGCCGACATGGCTACAGCTGTAATATCAGAACCACCGCGTCCAAGAGTGGTGATTTCTTTAGTATTTTGCGATACGCCTTGAAAGCCAGCTAAGATAACAACTTTATTTTGCTTAAGCGCTTCTTCAACACGATGAGCTTTAACTTCTACAATGTTGGCGTTAACATGAGAGTCGTCGGTGAGTATACCGGCTTGGCTTCCTGTAAAGCTGATAGCGGGGCAACCTAAGTCGTTAAGAGCCATACTGAGTAAAGACATGCTAATGCGTTCACCTACTGTGAGTAGCATATCGAGTTCTCTTAATTGAGGTCGTGCTGAAACTTGATGAGCCAATTCAATTAATTGGTTTGTGGTTTGCCCCATGGCGCTTACAACTACTACGACCTTGACTCCAGAATTGTGTAAATCAAAAATTCTTTTAGCTACCTGTTTGATTTTGGTAGGATCAGCAAGAGTAGCTCCGCCGTATTTTTGTACAATGAGTTGAGAGTTCGCCATAGAGACTTAGTCTATCGCGAATTTTTTGTTTTGATCACGAAAAAATTGCTTTGCAACGCTTAGCGAACCGAGCGGAATACGTATATTGTGTCCGTTTATTTGCTTCGGGATGTATCCGAGGAGTAATTCTGAGTTTAATTCTTTCATGGATTTGCGGGTGATGTTGAGATAATCAGCTAAATTTTCGAGATCTGTTCCGCTTGGTGCCCAAACAGTTTCATATTGAAGTGGGTACTGCGAATCGATATCGCGAAAACCGTAAAGATTGGGAGCTTTAGCTATCATCAGTGCGGCTAAAATTTTAGGAACATAGTCTTGGGTTTCTTGTGGTAAAGCTTTGAGTCGAACCAACTCCCAGTAGTCGTTAGTTCCATGTTTTCTAATTTGTCTTCTTAAGCCGTTTTCACCCATGTTGTAGCTGGCGGCTACTAAATACCATGAACCAAACTCTTGTTTTAAATCTTTTAAGTAACGAATAGCCGCTTGTGTGCTTTTTCTGATGTCGCGTCTTTCATCTAACCACCAGTTTTTTTGAAGGCCGTAACCTTTGCCTGTTGATTCTATAAACTGCCAAGGGCCTACGGCTTGTGCAGTGCTCACGGCAGTAGCCGAGAAACCACTTTCGATCATAACCATATAGGCTAAATCTGTTGGTAAACCTGCTTTTCTTAATTCGTTTTGCAAAAAAGGCATGTACTTAGTTGATTTCTCAAGCCAGTTTCTAAAAAAAGTTTTTCCTCGTATTTGAAAATATGAAATCCAGCCTGCAACTTTTTTATTATAAGTAACGGGTAGATCAAAAATAAAATGATCTGATTTATGGGTTTGCTTTTTTTCTAAGAGTTTTAATTTTTGTTTAAGCGTTAAATTGTATTCTGCACTATTTGCAATAGGCAGGTTTTTGACGTCAGTCGATGAAAATGCGCGTTCGTTAAGAC
>JBEBIK010000084.1:0-8186 GCA_040080445.1 Pseudobdellovibrio sp. | reverse complement strand
GTGAACTTGTCAGGTATGCCGAAAAGAACAATTCGTTTGCAAGTTAATCTAGATATGATTAGTCCAGTAGCATTTCAAGAGATTATGGATTTCGATAATCGCGCAAAAGCTCGTGATAAGATCGTGAGAATCTTAAATGAAAAAACCTTTGATGATTTAGAAACGATTCAAGGTAAGTTGTTTTTGAAAGATAAAATCGTAGCTGAAGTGAATCAGGTATTAGATAAAGGCCTAGTGAAAGATGTTTACTTTACCGATTTCGTAATGAACTAAGGGCCAAATTCTCAATTTATAAATTCGAAAAAAAGGCCCTATTAGCTTAGAGGCCGTTTTTCTTTTTTTGGTAAACTTTAAGACCAATGTAAATCAATATAGCTAATAAAAACAGAAGAGCGCCCAGAAACATTTCATTCTTAAAAATGCTTTTCTTATTTGAGGAAGTTCCTTCGTCTGCAGCCAAAAGATCTGAAGGCATAGCTTGGCCTATTCCGGATCCTAGAGTGTCGCCAGCTCCAGCGAGTGGTCCTAAATCAGGGCGAGACATTAAGTCTTTGGTGGCTATAACGCGTAAAGATCGAATAGTTTTGTCAAAATTGGGGCTGTACTTAGCGTAGAGTTTGTTATGCGCACTAAATGTTACTAAAATTGCAATTTGGTCTTTGATGGTAGCAACATAACGTGTGAGATAGTTTTGTACTTCGCTGTCTCCGTGCAAGCTATCTAGCCAAGGCTGATCATTAATTTTTAAATTTTGAGCTTTGTATTTTACGATTGAACTCAATGCAATTCCAGCTTTGGAAATGGTGTTTATTGGGCTATTCATATGAATTTCGTAAATTGGAAAAGTGTCTGTAGGACCTTTTTCTTTAGCTGTTAAAATAATCACAGCTTCTTTAGACTCTTGTGGATCATCAGCGCGGCAAACCCATTCGGTTTGTTCTAGGTTACATTTCCAGTTGTCTTGCATTTCAAACGAAATATAGGCGTTCTTGAATGTACGTGACTGCGCATTGAGCGATACTAAACAAAATAGCATAGCGGTTAGCGTAAATTTAGCCCCTAGTCTTAACACGATGACCTCACTTTGATGTGGACGTAAAGTTTGTTTACTGCCTATTATTATAGGCATAAATTATTAAAACGACTAGCATAATTTAAAGGAGCGTTTCCCATGTTAAATTTATCTCAACTCCAGACTTTCGTCATGGTCGCTGCAGAAGGCAGTATGACCGCAGCCGCCGACAAGCTTTTCTTAACTCAACCTGCAGTCAGCCAGCAGATGAAAAACATGGAAGACGATTTAGGTGTTGAACTCATCGTGCGTGGCTCAAAACAAATCAAAATGACGGCTCAAGGCGAAATACTTTATGAGCATGCAAAAAAAATTCTGAGCCTTGCACAATTAGCCGAAGTTTCTATTAAATCTATAGGAGCTCAATTGCGTGGTGTCTTGCGAATCGGAACTTTAAATTCGATTGGTCTGCATTTAATGAGCCCTGTGGTGAGTCGTTTACTTAAATTCAATCCTGATTTTAAAATTAAAGTGAATTACGCAAAAGGCGAACAATTGATTCAGATGTATAAAAAAGGCGAGCTCGATGTATTGGTTCTTCCTGAAATTGAAACCAACTACAAACTCTCTCTGGCAGATTCTAAATCACATGTTCTTTTTCAAGAAGAAATGTGGCTTGTGGGTTCTGGTAAAGATGAGTTTTATCCGTCACACATTGCACTTAATGAAATTAAAAAAATTCCTTATGTGCACTTCGCGGATGAATTTCCAGATTTTGATGCAAATCTTTTGAGTCGCGTAGGTGAGCTGCAATCTGTGTTTGAATCTTCAAACGTGGGAACACTTAAACGAGTTATCGAATATGGACTTGGTGTAGGGTTTTTACCGTCTCACTCCATTAAAAAACAAGTTCGTGGTGGTCGATTAAATCGTGTTAGAATTAGCGACTTCGATTACAAAATGAGTTTTCATTATTATTATAAATCAACTGGCGCATTGTCTGAAACCGCACACATCTTATTCCAAGCTTTAACGGGTGATCAGGAAAAGAATTAATACTTAAAATAGCACAGACTCAGGTAAGCCCATACGGGAAGCAATGAGTCTGACAATTTCACTCGCAGTTTCTTCAAGTGCACGCTCGGTTACATTGAAAACAGGCCATCTCTTATTTTGTTTGAATAAATCTTCTGCGTATTCAATTTCTTTTAGAATTTGTTGGATGGACGCATATTCTCCGCCCGAATCTTGCCCAAATTTTTCTAAACGATTTTTACGAATTCGTTGCAAAGAATCGATATCGATAATAAGTCCAACAATTTTTCTTTGATCAATTTTAAAAAGTTGATCTGGAAGCGGCGACCCAGGAACAAGTGGAATGTTCGCAACTTTCCAACCCTTATGGCTTAAAAAAATAGAAAGCGGAGTTTTGCTCGTACGACTAATTCCAACTAGAACGATATCGGCTTTATCGAGTTCGTTTAAAGTTTTGCCATCATCATGTCTAACTGTGTACTCTATAGCTTCAATACGCTTGAAGTACATATCGTCAGTTTGTCTAAGTGCGCCAACCTGTTTAGATGAAGGAACTCCGAAGAAGTGGTCTAAAGTTTGAATCAAGGGGCCAAGAAAATCGATAGCTGGAATAGATTTTTCTACACAGAGGTCTGCCGTTTTTTGACGTAAGCTTGGGCTAGCAAATGTGTATGCAATCATACCGCGTTTTTCAAAACACTCATCAACAAGCATTTTGACTTGCTCTTCGGAACGTATATTTTTACAACGCTGAATATTAATTTCTTTTGCTGTGTATTGCACTAAGGCTGCTCGAATCATCGTAACAGCAGTTTCGCCAGTTCCGTCTGACATAATATAAATTGTATAATTGTTCGCGGATGGCGTTTCAATCATAGAGTAAAATTAATTTTCATTAAAGTACTTTGTAACGTACTAATTTTAAGCTCCGCCCAAGGTTCTGCAATTTGAGTAATTAATACTAAGCTGTAATTAGAAGTTAATGGTAGCAAATACGCATCCATCTGCTCAAATTTATCGAGCGATTGCATATTAAATTTTTTAAGTAACGGTATTGCGGGTGTTTTTAAGACTTGAAACAAATTAGTTTTAGGTAAGCTAACTGCTTTAAGTTCATTGGTCTGGCTCATTTTTTTTGCAAACACAAAGGCGCTTTGTATTTTAAAATCACAAGCTTCGGGTTGTGATTTTAAAAGAAAACCAATTTCAAAGTAAGAAGAAAGTTGCATAAAAAAATGTTCGATATTTGACGACGTGATTTCTTCGGTAAAAACATAGCTTAAATTTTCAATTAGTTGGTTGTTATTTAGTATCTGAAAATTTTTTTGATTATCGGTTAAATTGTATTCTGCGCGTGCGGCAATTTCTGGTGTTACTTCAAAAAGAGCTTCTAATTTTGAATTCATTTTTTTAAGCATAAATACCTTGGTTTAAAGTCTGCAATTTAACTATATAGCGCTTCAAGTGTTTTCGATATACGTAATATTCAACGAACTGGTCGTTGGGCGGGTTTGTAAGCCAGCTAGTATTTCAGAGTTAGAAAAAAGGCGTATTGAGTCCGTTTTGAGTTGTGCTGAAGTTTTAGAAATTAGATCGATGAGTTCGACTTCACTGAGTTCGTCCCATAGTAAAATCCACTTGTTTAAAAAATGGTCTTCGCTTCCGACTAAAAGATTATCTTGAGTAATTGAACTCGGTGACATTTTTAAATTTGTTGCA
Source organism: Pseudobdellovibrio sp. (assembly GCA_040080445.1). GTDB lineage: Bacteria > Bdellovibrionota > Bdellovibrionia > Bdellovibrionales > Bdellovibrionaceae > Pseudobdellovibrio. Next base: position 4,420 of record JBEBIK010000084.1, on the reverse strand, counting down.
TTAATAATAGTTTGTAATTCAGAAGCCGTAGATTTTTCTTTTTTGAAATAATTTTCAGATAGTAAATACTTAGAATGAACATCTAGCCTTTTCCACCATCCGAGCTTTGGGTCGTTTTTGATAATCCAGAGCTTGGCGCCCTCACTAAAGGCGTCAGATTCTGAAAGACTAAGCGCGCTCATTTCTTACAACCTGATCTAAAATACCGTTTACGAAAGATGGAGATTCTTGAGAACCAAAAATTTTAGCAATTTCGATAGCTTCGTTAATTGCGATTTTAGGTTCGAGCATTTCTTGTGCGTAAAACATTTCAAAAACGGCCATACGTAAGATGTTACGATCAACTCCGCCCATGCGTTCGATTTTCCAGTGGCGGCTGGCCTCTTGAATTTTCTTATCAATGTCTTCTTTTCGGCCCTGAACACCTGTGATGATTTCATCGGCGTATTTAATAAGTGCTCGATCTTTTTTTTCTTCGTAAAGTGCGAGCATGTCTTCAAAAGAAATTTGCGGTGCATACTCAACTTGAAATAGAATTTGAAGGGAAATTTCGCGCGATTGTCGTCTCATCTTGTAATCCTTGATGTGTTAATTATTACAGCTCGATGTCTTTATCTTTTTTGTTCATCGGAATAGCGGTGAGTGTGAGTTGTGGGCCTGTTGTTTCGATCATATCTACAAGTTCATCATCTTCTAATTTTTCTACGAATTCTTGTACGTCTTTAAAAGTTCTATAAACACTCGCAAAGCGCACATAAGCGACATCGTCTAATTGCTTAAGTTCGGCCATCACGCGGCGGCCAATAACTTTTGAAGAGACTTCGCCTTCTCCGCGAGTAATAAGCCATGCTGATATTCTTTCAACTGCGGCTTCTACTTGCGCAAGACTGACTGGTCTTTTTTGACAAGAGGCCTGCATTCCGCGAACTAATTTTTCTTTGCTGTAGGGTTCGCGTCTTCCATCTTTTTTAATAATAAACGGATAACTCAACATAACTGTTTCATGAGTCGAATAACGGGATTTACATGATAAGCATTCGCGACGTCGTCTGATTCCCCCATCTTTTTGAACTCGGGTATCTAAAACTTTGTCTTCTGAATGACCGCAGAAAGGGCATTTCATAGTTATCCTTAAACTAGGTGAGCCTAAAGTCAGGGTCAATGAAGTCGGTTTGCAAAAATCAAAACTTGCGCGTAGCATAAAAGGCAGGAGTGTTTAATGCCATTACAGCTTTGTAAGACCATTTTGATAATGTCAATTTTACACGTTACTCTTTTTTCTGGAGAGAGTTCATTCGCAGCTGGTGCGCCAAAAGTAGGCAGGGCAGCGGCAGCTAAATATTTCCAAAAAAATGGTGATGATGCTTCTGATAAAGCAAATCGTTACGTGGCATCAGATTCAGGCATTTCTTCTGAAGAGAGATACATGACTGTAGGCCTAAGTTTGTTTACAAAATCTGAAAGTTTTAACTGGGGTACGGTCAATAAAGAAGAAGACGTAGGTAAATACGGCGTTGATATGCTTTACCGCTTAGATCAGACCAACTATGTGGATTATTCGTTAAAGGTGGCTTACACCGAATATTCAGTACAGTCGCAAAGAGCTAGTAAAATGAGTTTTATGTATGCGGCCACTTTGCCAGATGCGGGCTCTAAGTTTCCACTTTATTTTGGTCTTGCTGCGGGACCTGGTGTTTTTTTCACTCAGTTAAAAGATGAATCTTCGATAACTTTAGACTATCAGCTTTATTTAGGCTTACGAATCTTCAATTTATTTGGTAGTACAGGCTTCTATGTCGAAGGCGGTATGAAGAATCATCTTCAGCTCACTTCGGACGGACAACTCAATGGAACCTATATAAGCGCAGGCGCAGTATTTGCTTTCTAAGTTGAAATGTTAGAAAGCTTGGAGAATTTTTTTGAAAACAACTCTACATTACCATCTTGTTAATTCATTATCTCAGGCTCTCACTGAAGTATTTGAAAATGGCAAATATGCCGACCGCGTAATTGATAAATATTTAAGAACTAATCGTAAGTGGGGTGCGCGTGATCGCAAGCTTTTTGCTGAGAGCACTTATGAGATCGTTCGTCACAAACGCAGATTAGAATATATTGCCGAATCTGAAAACGTTTGGGAATTAATCGGTGCTTATTATTTACTACGTGATATTCAACTTCCAGATTGGGAAGAGTTCGACAATTTAAAATCATCAGTTGTTCACGAGCGCAGTCGGGCTAAAAAACCTTTAGCCGTTGAGTATTCGTTTCCTGACTGGTTGATGGAAATCGGCGAAAAAGAATTTAAAACTGAATGGCCTGAGCTGATAAAACATTTAAATGAACCTGCTGAGGTTTTTTTAAGAGCAAATTTACTTAAAGGCACGCCTGAAAGTATTGCTAAAGATTTAGCTGCTGAAGATATTCATTTAGAACCTCTAAAAGTTAAAAAATTTGATCTTTCAAGTTGTTTGAAATTAAAACAGCGTCAGAACGTTTTTATAACTAAAACTTTTAAAGACGGAAAATTTGAAATGCAGGATGCCGCTTCGCAATTAGTGGCGCCGCTATTAGATGTGCAGCCAGGTTTACGTGTTGTAGACGCATGTGCGGGCGCTGGTGGAAAATCTCTTCACATTGCTGCCATGATGAAAAATAAAGGCAAAATTATTGCCATGGACATTCACGAGTGGAAATTAAAAGAGTTACGTGATCGTTGCTCTCGTGCTGGCGTAGATATTCTTGAAACTAAATTAATTGATTCTTCAAAAACTGTTAAACGCCTTGAAAATAGTTTTGATCGCGTACTTCTTGATGTTCCATGTTCTGGTTTAGGCGTAATTCGTCGTAACCCAGATACAAAATGGAAGCTGACTCCTGAAGAAATAGAAAGACTCATTAAATTACAACGCGAAATCATTAGCCAGTACTCTGTTATGTGTAAAGCGGGCGGTAAAATGGTTTATGCCACTTGCAGTATTTTGCATTCTGAAAACGAAGAGCAAGTGAAGTGGTTCTTAACAACTGAAGCAGGTAAGGGCTGGTCCCTAGTAAAAGAAATGCGTGTGTGGCCACATATCGATAAATTTGATGGCTTCTATGCTGCGGTTTTAGAAAAAAAATAATAAATTAAAAATAGAGTTTTAAGCCAACTCTTGCGCCTCCGCGTTTTTGAGTACTTTCAATATTATTTAATTTTGAATTTTGACGTTCTTGATACACGTCTCCAAATAACCTAAGCGCACCGTATTCGATGAATGCGCCATAGGTTATTTCATCTGCGGATGTTTCACCGTAAAAAGATTCCGTTACGGGAGTAAATCCGCGATAGTTTCCTTGAATTCCGAAATACTTCATTAAATAAAGTTGTAATGTTATGGCTGGAAAAGGCTGATTAAGTCTGTAGCTGCCATCGTTGGCCGTGCGAGTCCTCAATCCATAGTGCAATGTTAAATGTGAGCCTTGCACCGTATTACCAAAAACGCGTAAATTAAAAATACCAGTGGTGTCGTTAAATTTTTCTTCAGAATTATTAGTGTGTTCAAGGCTTAGTCCTACAAATTTAGCGTACGCAGATATTTCTCCATTAATTGTGCTGTGCGATTCAGAGGTGGTCACTCCTAGGCTGCTCAATTCAGTTGAATAGCTCTGAAGGGAGCCGCCGATAACAAATTCGTATGGGGTTGGTGTATTAAGGCTCAGCCACATGTCCATCATATTTCTGCGCTCTTTATTTTCGAGCCATTCTTGAAGAGTAAATCTTTTTGATTCGCGTGCTGCAGCACTTTGTGAAAGAAGCCATGGTCTAGATCTACCACTAGATCCGCCCGAGCTCGATTGTGCTTGTATTTGTGGTGTTGCTAAAAGGGCCATAATCGCTAATAAAATAAGTGTTTTCATACTTAAATTTTAACATGTTTTAAATAAGACTAAGTTATTCGAAGAAAATGTCTCACTTTGATATTAAAGCTGTGGTTTTTTTTGCATATAAGTTCATATAAATGCAGAAAATGCCGATAATAATTAAATGAGTTTAAAGCATCTTGAGCTTTTAAAATCTGAAGGCCTTTTTTTTATTAAAATTAATTCTCTTGTGGGAAGAGTGTCTCTGTTTGCAGACCATCCTAAATATAAATTTAAGCAAGCGATAGATCTTAAAAATCAACTACATGAAACACTTGGCGAAATTTCTCTAGTTCCGCTAAGAACAAAAAATATGTATATTTTAGAAGATAAAGATCAAAATGGTGAGAAATGTCAAAATTTTATTTTTGCTAGTGATGAAATTAGTAGTACGCTAAAATTACATTCTTTGAATCATTGGATTAAAGAGCATGTCGTCGATTTTTTTACTCGTAGCATATCGGTGTCGTTTTTTATACTTTATGTAATTTATTTTTTTACAATCATGCGATATTAC
>JBEBIK010000456.1:0-1761 GCA_040080445.1 Pseudobdellovibrio sp. | reverse complement strand
GAACTAACTGAGATTTTAATTAAAGATGCATTTATGGATTACAATACGAAGCTTGCTGAATCATTAAAGCACATCATTTGGGAAGGCCGCATTGCAGCTCTACAAGGAGATCGTATCTTTATTAACGTAGGCCAAATCTCAGGTGTGCAAGTGGGCGATATTTTAAAAGTGGTCGATGATGGTAACGAAATTTACGATACCGAACTTGGTTATCACTTAGGAAAAGTACCGGGTAAAGCTAAAGGCACCCTAGAAGTAGTAGGATTTTTTGGCCAAGATGGCGCAGTGAGCGTCATTCATTCAGGAGCAGGGTTTAAAGAAAATGACCGCATTGAACTCTACCAATAATAATTCTGCTAAAATATACAATTTAGAGGCTTCTTTTTTAGGAACTATGGATTATCAAAAATCTGTGGCGCTTCAAAATGACCTGTTAAAATTATCTCAGTTAAGTAAAAATAATTATGTTGTTGGCCTTGAGCATCCGGCAGTGATGACTCTTGGATATCGAGCGGTTCAAAACGATGAGATTTTTGATAATGATATTTTACCTATTGAGCGCACGGGGAGGGGTGGCTTAGCCACCATTCATTCAGAGGGTCAGTTAGTTATATATCCAGTTATTAATTTACGAGAACTTAATTTAGGCGCTAGAGAGTACGTTTTAATTTTATTAGAAACGACGCGTGAATTATTAGCCAGCATAGGTGTTGAATCTTTTATTGATGAAAAGGCCATTGGTCTTTTTACGATTCACGGAAAAATTGCTTTTTGCGGAGTTCAAATTAAAAACGGAATTTCTCAACATGGTTTAAGTTTAAATGTGAGAAATGATTTATCTTTATTTAGTCATATTCGCTCATGTGGTGTGCAAAGCCCAAGCTTTGATAGCCTAAGAGGCTATCAAGTGACTCATACTTTGTCTGAGCTTTACGAAGCTTGGGTTGAAATTTTTAAAACTAAACTACAATAATTTAACCTAAACCTGGTCCCACCGGTGTTGGTGGTGAAGGCGGTTCTGGTATTGGAACCGGAGTGGGTTCAGGCGTTGGAGCCGGCGATGGAGCAGGTTCCGGCGCGGGCGCGGGTATTGGAGTCGGAGCTGGCGCAGGTGGCTTGTTTTAAAAGTTGTTACGCCAGAGCTATTATTGCCTATGCGGTAAGGTGGCTCTGATTGATAAACCTTATAAATTCGTGTTGAAGCTTTGCGCGCGGCAGAGGTTTGATCTAAGTAAGTAATCATATTTTTTTGTAGTTCAGGAAATTCTGTACCAATATATGTATCGGTTAAGCTTTTGGCTGTGTATTTAAGGTCTTCATATTCATTAATCTGTGAAAAGCTGCGAAGGCTCATAAAATCAGTATCAAAAAAGCCTGAACCATAATATTTGTTAAGACCCTGAATTAAAGATAATTTTAAATCGACAACCTCATGTTGATCGTCCTGTTTTAGGCCTCAAGATTTTTCTAGAGACTCGGGGCAGTCTATCAAACGGACAGGGGCCAGAAACCATGGAGTGAGACATATCCACTAAAAATACATAACGTCTGTGCCACGCAAAATCTGTTGGGGGGCGCATCGTTAAACTTAAGTTTGAAGAAAAAGAACTAAAGCCAGTACTAGACGGTTTTTAAATTTTAAATTGTCCGCAGTTTTGAAAGAAGGCCAACAGGAGTACTCCTGTAAAAGATAACAAAATCCATTTACGCGAATTGATTATATTGCGCAAAGTAGCACCCCCTCTTACTTCTTATCGGGAC
>JBEBIK010000455.1:0-1764 GCA_040080445.1 Pseudobdellovibrio sp. | reverse complement strand
TGATTTAGCTGACCCAAGTAAATGGCATCTTAAAGAAGACTCTTGGGGCGAATGGTTATCAGAAAAAGACTTATCAGTCGCAGTACTGAAAAGAATCATTTCAACAACAAATAGATTCTTAAAATTTTTAACTCAAAAAGTATATCCTGAAATGCCAACACCAAGAAAACTTGAACCGATTGGTCGAGCAAAATTTAATGAGATAAATTACTTGCGAAAAAAGCAAGGTAAGGGCGAAGCATCTAAATATATAACTGCAGGTGTTTATAAAGAAATTCTTGAAGCCGTAAAGAGAGAAGACCCTAAACTAATTCCTCATGTAAAACTCTGCTACGCCTTTGGTTTAAGAATTAGTGAAACTCTCGGCTTTTCAAAAATGAAATTTTTAAAAGATTGTTTAATAGTTGATGAACAAGGTGCCGGAATTAAAAACGGGGAAAACACTACTCGCAAAGTAAAAACGAATGCCCGCAGGGTTCCTTACTGGAACATGACCTCTCAAGAAGCATGGGCCTTAGTGAAACAAATAAACCCATTACATCCGAACACCTTAGCTAAAAAAATAAATGATATTCTCTCAAAATTTGGGCATTCTTCGCACGATTTTAGACGAACCTTCATCACCAACGCCCACAGAAAACACCACTGGAAAGACGTTCAACGAGCTGCTGGGCACACAACGCACGCCATGACGATGAAATATGACCAAGATGACAGGGAGTTTTCAATTGAGCTGGCCGATTTAGATGATTAGCCCTTTAAAAAATTGATGACACATATACGGGGCTGGGTTACTCTGCGGCTCCGCTTTAATGCCTAAAATATAAGATTATTTAACGTGGGTCCTTAGCTCAGCTGGATAGAGCAATTCCCTTCTAAGGAATAGGTCGGAGGTTCGAATCCTCCAGGACTCACCATTTTTTACAGACATCTGTAAGAAAACAAATAATGGGGCTTAAAACTCCACTATTCAACTTCTACACTGTTGTGTCCATATCAAAAGGCATTCTTCATACTAATTGCCGCAACAGTCGCATTATTTTGCTTAAACTTGTATCTAACGAGCGCAGAGAAACTATCTTCGTGGGTGGAGATAATAAACTGCCTATCCTTAAAATTATTACGTATAAGGGGTTCTACTCACTTGATGGTGGAAGTGTATCCAAAACTCAAAACATTCTAAGTATTTAGCATACGAAGTCTGTATGTTAAAAAGTTGCGAACGCCAAAAGCCGAGTATTGTTCGCCCTTTGCGAGTCTGTTGTACCTCATCTTTCTTAAATTTTGAGCTTCGTAACCCAAATTCTAAGTAGATTTTGAATTTGATAGGATTCCTTTATCTAAACTTTAACGCCTAGCATTCCACCACTAACTGAGAAGAGCCCGAAATTGGTATTCGTGCCCTAGTAAAATCAACAGGTTAAGTCGGCTTTCATTAGGCAAATTATAAAATTAAATTTTTTGGTCGAGTAGGGGCAAAGCTTGCTTACTATTTAAAGCCTTGCTCTAATCAATATGTTCACTCGTGGAAGAGGGGTTCTAATGAAGCGTTTAATTTTACTTATAGCCGGGGTTCTCGTTTCTTTTTCTGTTCAAGCTAATGATTGCAAATTAGATACGCCAATACAATTTGATGGCTCTATCTATTCGGGCTTTGAGTTGAAAAATTTAGTATTTGATAAGGTGCCGTTATTTTCAAAAACTCCGAAGAATCAACAAAACATTAAATTATTTGTTAATAATATTAGGATCAACTCAACGCCG
>JBEBIK010000454.1:0-1765 GCA_040080445.1 Pseudobdellovibrio sp. | reverse complement strand
CGCGAGCCCTGAGACCCGTGCAAGAGCTTATTCAAAATACGAATAAAATTGGCATTACTAACTTAACCGACCGCGTGCCTCTTCCTCAATCAAGAGATGAAATTAGAACTCTCGCCGAAACACAAAATAACATGCTTGATCGCATTCAAAGTTCTTTTCAGTCTCAAGAAAAATTTATTGCTGACGCATCTCACCAACTTTTAACTCCGCTTACAATTTTAAGAGGAGAAATTGAATTTAAAATAAAAGAATCTCCTGAAAGCGATAAAGTGTTCTTAAAGAGCTTTTTACAAGAAACCGACAACCTGTCTAAGATTGTTAAAGACATGCTGCTACTGGCGCGCATTGAGGCTGGCAACGAAGTTGCTAATTTTGAAAATGTCGATGTATCTGAAATATTATTTGACGTAATTGCCCGCGTACAAAAAAACTGTCTCGAAAAAGGTATTCAGATTAAAGTTGAAATTATACAACACTCTGAACAAAAAAATGTACGAGGGGAGCCCGATCTCTTATTTAATTTATTTTACAACATTCTAGAAAATGCAATTAAGTATTCGAGCGAAAAACAAAACATTAACGTGATTATCACTTGGAACGAAAAATACAGTCTAGTCGATATCATTGACCAAGGGGTAGGCATACCTGCAGACAAAGCGTCTGCTATTTTCGATAGATTTAGCCGAGTAAACACAAGTAGTTCTACCAAAGGATTTGGTTTAGGTCTCGCAATTGCTAAAAAAATAGCCGATTTGCATGGTTTTGAGCTTAGTCTAGTGCCCGAACGCCATAGCGGAGCACACTTTCAAATCAAGATGCATTAATTTTTTTTAATACATACTTAATTTATTCTTAATTGAGCTTTGTTAAGCTTTTAACAAGAACAAATTAATAAAGACAATTACGTCTTTAAAAAATAGGGAGATCTTATGAAATTAACTTCTGTATTAGCTATCGTAGCATTCGCTTTCGCTGCTCACGCAACTGAAGCAACTAAACCTGCTGCTCACGCTGCCCGCCACGACGCTAAAGCTGCTGTTGCTGCTTCTGCTGACATGTCAGCTCCTACTGCTGCTGCTGCACCTGCTGCTCCTGCTGCTCCAGCTAAAAAAGCTAAAAAAGCTAAGAAATCAACTCACTAATTATTCACTTAATTAATGTTTGAATAAAGAAGGCAATTCTCTATTGCCTTTTTTATTTTTGCTGAACAAACTGTTTTGATGAGCGGCAAAAACAGTTTCTGGTCTACACAAATTATCAAATGGGAACAGCAGAGATACCAAAGTCTTTGGGCTCATTTATTATACTCAAGCCTAAATTATCGACAGCAATACGCAGCCTTTATTTTAAATCAAATTCCCGACAACTCAAGCGTGGTTGAAGTCGGCTGTGGCAGCGGAATATTATATGGACTCATCGAAACACATAAAAAAATTAAATATACAGGAATTGATATATCCGCAGAAGCCATTTCTATCGCCCAAAAAAAATATCCTAATAGCAATTGGCTCTGTAAACCCGTAGATCAAATTCATGGTATTAAGTCCGATTACTTCATTAGTGCAGGGTTACTCGACTGGTTAAATGACACTGAAATAGCTGAGCTAATTGAAAAAAATGAATTTAAATACCATTTGCATTCATTTTCGATTAGAAAAAATTCTTGGAAAAATCACGTTCACAGTATTTTTTCCTATTTTACTAGTTTTACTAAGCAGATATCCTACAAACCAAGAACATTTGAAAAAAATAATATTCAAAAAAT
>JBEBIK010000453.1:0-1769 GCA_040080445.1 Pseudobdellovibrio sp. | reverse complement strand
TCTAGTTTATATACAAAAGTTGCGAGTTCAAAATTATCAAAACCTTGACCGTTTTTTTCTAGGTCACGAAATAATCTTTTTAATTTAAATAATTTATAATTTCTGGTTACAAAAGAAGACTGTTGAATGTTTTCGTCAACAGTTTTTGAATAGATCTGACTAGAGTACTTTTCATTAATAGTTTCTAAAATTTCAATAGCACTTTGGCGCTCAAAAAGAGCTAAGCACTGAGGTTTAGCCTCGGTGCTTAGTGTGACAAACAAAAATGAAAGCGCAAAGAAATACTTTAGCATTTATATAAACTAACTATTTAAGAGCCGCTTTAAGGTTTGCTTGAGTTACTCTTAAATTAGATAAGATTGTATCTAACTGCGCTTGTGAATCTTTACCCGCCATACCCGCCATTGTTGATAATAATGTAGCGATATTAGTACCACCTAAAGCTTGCATACCCTGCTTTTTAGTTTTAGCCGCATGACCTAAAACTGTAGGAACTTTGTTAGAAACTATATCTTTTAATTTTTTAGGTAAGAATGGAGCTGCGTAATTAAGTACTAAAGTTACAACTGCAACAATCGCTAAGTCTGTCTGACCGCTATCGATATTTCTTTTAATGTCATTCATACGGCTATCAAGCTCTGAATTAATTTGCGCTAATTGTGCTACTGCACCCGAAATAAGTGCTGCGTCTTCTTTGCTTACTGATCCTGAAATTGAGTTTACTAAATTTTGTTGGTTAGCAGCTAATAAGCTTCTGATTTCATTCATATCGATTTTTTGTGACGACACATACTTTTCTAATGCCGTCGATAAAACACCCGCCACTGCTGCTAATGTTAATTCTATTGAAGACTGAGCCTGAACATTTTTTAAGTGTACAGCTGTGCTTCCTAAACCTAATAATGTAATCATCAAACGAGCTGAGTTAACGAATGCGTTTTGTTTTTCGCCTTGGCTCGCCGTACGGTAAGTTTCAATGGATTTAATTAATGCGTTTACTTGCTCTAAGTTTCTTTTCATGTCAGCAGACTGAGAAGTTAAACTCTGGTCTATTAAGGATTCATCAATTTTGGTAGCAGAAGCTGAGTTGTTGGCGTAAGCTGAAAAGCCTACTGTATTTGTTAAAAGAACCGTCGATAACACAAGTGCAATATTTTTTGATTTCATAAAATCTCCTTAATTATTATTTTTTAGAACGAACTTTACAAAGCACAAAGCGTTCCATCCTGAGAAGCAATACATAGCTTCTGATTGTAGTATGTTTTGACAGTGAGGATAAAAAACGTCTTATTTTGAGTTTCTGAATCGCCATCTCTTATCTATTTAATTAGAGCTGGCCTTCAAATTGTAACACTAAACATGCGATGAAAAATCTCGGCTTAGTAGTATTCATATTAATAGCACTAAATTCGGCATGGGCTGACAAGCTCGTTTTGTTGAATAATAATATGGATTCTCTTCGTGCTCGCGTCGATTACATTCAAGCGGCCGAAAAAGAAATACGTGTACAGTACTTTTCTATTGATAAAGACGTTTTATCTTTTACCACATTAGCCTTACTACGAGATGCCGCCGAACGCGGGGTTAAAGTTAGAATTTTAGTGGATTCAATGCACAACTCGATGAAACCAGAAACTATGGCGGCACTAACTTTAAACCTACACCCAGAAGTATGATCTAGCCCCGATTTGATGGAGTCGAAATTGTGTGGTATAAGCAACCAACACAAGGGATCAAAAATGGAACATAAGCCACGACGAAAACACACG
>JBEBIK010000083.1:0-8225 GCA_040080445.1 Pseudobdellovibrio sp. | reverse complement strand
AAATTACTTAGCTTTTGCGTAAGTATCAACTTTGGCTTGAAGCTTTTTTAATACTTCGGCGTATCTTGCTGCATATTCTCTAACTTGAGCTTCGTTCTTTGTTGGATCTTTTGAGAAACTCTGAGCTTTAAAGTCAGATTGGGCTTTGTTTAAAACTTTAGTCCACATAGCTTCAGCTAATTTAGGATCTAAAGTTCTAGAAAGAATTTCGTTTTGTTTTTCGCTAAATCCAGTGATGTTCATTTTGATTTGATCTACAAATTCAAGTTTGCTGATGAAATCTAACTTTTCACAGTATTCGATAGCTTTTTCAATTTGACCCAATGAAGCTAATTTTTTATCGCCCCCGATAAGGCCAGCTTCTAACATGAGGTCACTGTAAAAATTAGAGCGCATTTTTAAAATAGCAAAAGCTACATCACGATAAGCACCCTGCTCGGATTGCTCATTCAGTATTTGGTTTAAAGTACCTTCAGTTAAAAATCCCGAAACCAGAGTAATCATCTGCAAATCAGCCACTTTATTAAGTGTGAATTTAATTTTTAGAACCATACCCTCTTCAGTGCCTTCATCGACCCATGGGTAACTGTCTGTAAAAGTCTCTTCGTTAACTTTAATTAAGTAATTTTTTACCCAAAGTAACATTTCCTCTGCATAAATAGCTTCGCCCATGGCGCGAGCTGCCGACATCATATTACTTGGAATTGGACTTAATGCTTTACGATTAGTTTCATCTAACATGATTTTAGAAGCTTCGGCTAACTTTTGTTTGCGCAAGCCTTCTGTTGTATTTTTCATTCCTTCACGGGTAGCTTCCATACCCTCTTCCATTTTTTTTAATTTATCGCATGAAGTGAAAGCTAAGAACGCAAGTGTAAGTGTAATTATTAATTTCATTATCTTGACCTTAGTAAACAGCTTTTAATAATTGAGTTTTTAAAGCCGCTAATCCGTCGTCTGCAGGTTTACCTAACCAGATAGCTAAGATTTTACCCATTAACTCCGGAGAAGTAGTAACTGACTTTAAAACACCTTTTGTATCTTCGTAGTAAAGATTAGTTTTATTACCATTCTTAACATCTTTAACCATTAACATAGTGATAGATTTGCCAGAAGTTGCGTCCGCAGATTTTTGCATTAAATCTAAAACATTTGTTAATTCAGCATCTAATGCGATGTTGTTAGCATCTAAAGCTTCTTTAAATGACGTAACTAATGAAGAAGCGGAAACCGTTCTTAACATATCTAATCTTAAAGCTACGCGAGTAGAATTAGTTACTAAGCTTGTTAAGGCTGTATCAGAATTACGGCTGTAAGCTGCTTTGTTATCAGAAAATAATTGAGCTGTATAAACTTTTGCTTCTACAACTAAAACAGTTTTAGTTCTAAGACCCGCGCCTAACAAATCCATTTTTAAATCTGTTGGAGCACCATTAGAATCATTAATAGCTGCAGTTTTATTTAAATTGATTCCGTTTAATGTCTGAGTACCAGCTTCATAAGTTAAAAGAGCTGCTTGTGCAAAAACAGAAGAAACCATCACGATAGTAAATAACATTTTTTTCATATATCCCCCAATTGGTTATATTTTAATTTGTTTAATTCGAGGGGGAGAAAACCATAAAATAGGTAATTTAGTCTACTTTTTTATAAATTTTGGTTATTTGTGGCATTAAAAAGGCTTATTTGAGGTTAAAAACTGCTAAAAAATACACTAAGAATGCAGTTGGATTCCACTTTTTACATCATCCCAAAACCAATCAAGTTTTGGATCCTGAGAAATAACGTCAAATAGCGGATTACTCTGTAATTTTAAACTTAATCTTAAAAAGGCTTCTAACTCATCAAAGCCAGGTCCTATCGTGAGTACTTTTAAATGTTCAATAGTTGCGAGCTTTGCAAAAGTAGCAGCCACTTGTGAAAAGTTTGAATAATCTTTTCGTTTAATTATAAGATCGGGCTCGACACCTTGTCTTTGCCATCTGTCGTAAAGCGCATTCTGCAAAAGTGCTTTTAAACGGCTCTTCTGATGGTAATTGAGTTGATTAAAAAGATTTTGATCCATCATCGCAATGAACAAATCACAATTTAAAAACTCAGCTTGATTTTCTCTTAAACATTGAATGATTTCAGGGATACGAAGAAGCGATTTGCGTACATGCAAATCCTCTATGAGCGCTCCGTCCGTGAAGTATATGACCGTCATGGTCAACTTATTACTCATCTAGACATTAGGATAGCAGCCATACGTCTCGATTTTCTACTCTATTGTAAAAACAAAATGAAAATTAGCCGTAGGTCTAGAATGGGTCTAGATTTAGGACATATATAGGATGTTGCTACTCTTGACCTAGGGCTATTTGATATTCTTTCCGAGAGATGAAATTAGGAAAATCAGCATCAGGTAACAACTCAAAAATTTCTAAAGTAGCTCTTTATGCATTACTTGCGTTTATCGCGTTTACGATAGCAGACCTTACTATTATTTATTACCGCGACCTTATGATTCCAAACCAAGCTCCTCCAAAAAAAGTGGTTCCAATGAAACCTCAAGCTTTTATGGATCGAAGTCAGTTCTCATCTATAACTAATCGTAATTTATTTTCTTCGACTGGCGTTATGCCTGAAGCCATCATGGCTAAGAGACAGGATACAAAAAAAGATAACGAACCGACGGCTTCACAACTTCCAATCGTGGTTATCGGAACTCTTGTGCATTCAGACCCAGAAAAATCTATCGTAGCTGTTGAAATTAAAAGTAAAAATATGAGTGGGTCTTTTTCGGTTGGCGCTGAAATCGAAGGTTTAGCCAAAGTTGAAAAAATAGAAAGAAATATTGTTTATATTCGCAACATCTCTACTGGAGCGCTTGAATATTTAGAGATGAATAAAGCCGGTAACAAAGTTGCTTTTGGCGCCTCTAAAGGCGAGGCCGCAAAACCTGGTAAAGAAGTTTTAAGTACGGGCTCTAACCAATTTACAATCAGCCGCGCCAACCTCCTCAAATACACTAATGATTTATCAAGTGTGTTAATGCAAGCAAGAGCCGTTCCTAATCGCGACCCAAATACAGGCGAAATTAACGGCTTTAGAATTTTAGACATGCAGCCAGGAAGTATTTACGAACAGTTAGGATTACAAAGAATGGACGTCATTAAAGGAGTTAATGGCGAACCCGTTGATAGCGTGCAAAAAGCCATGGAGATGTACAATACTCTGAAGAATGGTACGCAAGTTAAAATGTCAGTTGAGCGCGGCGGAAAAACAGAAACTTTTACTTACGATGTTAAGTAGATGTTTAATTTTGTTAAAGAAAGAGGTTTAGGAATGACCTTTCAAAGAAGATTTTTATCAACAGTATTAGCAGCTTCACTGCTGTTTGCTTTGCCATCAAACGCGCAGTTCGATGAACTTCCACCTCCACCAGAAGACTTAGGCGCACCTACTCCTATAGATTTTGGCGCTCCGCCCTCTGCGGGCCAAACTGTTATAGCTCCAAGCAAATCTAGCAGCAAAGGCGGAGTTCTTGCAGCCAACCAAAAAGGTAAGTTTGCCCGCGCTAATCCAGAAGATATTACATCTGAAAACTTTCCAGAAACTATCGAATCGTTCGACTTTCCTAATGTTGAGATCACTGACGTTATTAAAGCTATCAGCGAATTAACCGGTAAAAATTTTATTATTGATTCAACAGTTCGCGGTAAAATTACGATTTTAGCACCAAGTAAAATCACCGTGGCTGAAGCCTATAAAGCTTTCTTGTCGGCCTTAGCTATTAATGGTTTTACAGTTGTACCGAGTGGCGGTTTCTTAAAAATTAGAAATGCTCGTTCGGCTCAACGTGATAACATTGATACCTATTCAGGCGCTTACTACCCAAATTCAGATCAAATGATTACCAAAATCATTCATTTAAAACATATCACTGCGGATACAGTACAAAAAGATTTACGTCTTTTAACTTCGAGCTATGGCGAGATGTCAGCCTTCGGACAAACCAATTCACTTATTATTTCTGATTTCGGCGCCAATATTGATCGCGTAATGAAAATTATTAACCAATTAGACGTTCCAGGCTTTGAAGATCAGCTTGAAGTTATTGGCATTAAGTATGCGAAATCAAAAGATATTGCTGAGCTTATAGATAAGGTCGTTAACAAAGGTCAGAAGTCACAAACAGCAACTCCTGGCGGATTTGCTTCAGGCGTACCGCGCTTTGGAGCAACAACACAAACTGGCTCTGGTGGTAAACAAGGCGCCAGCTACTTTTTAGTTTTTCCTGAAGATCGCACTAATTCATTAGTGGTTGTCGGAAATAAAGCAGGCATTGGTCGTGTTAAAAAATTAATTGCACAACTAGATTTCAAAGTTAAAGCCGAAGACTCAGGCGGCGTTTATGTATATTACGTAAAAAATGGTGAAGCTGAAAAAATCGCCGAAACTCTTTCGCAAGTAACTAAAGACTCGGGCCCAAAAACTCAAGCCGCCCCTACTGCTGGAATTGGCTTTGCTCCGCAAGGACAGGCCGCAGTTCGTGAAGGTATTTTCGGTGGTGATGTTAGTATTAAAGCTGACAAAAACACCAATGCTTTAGTTATTTCTGCAAGCAAACAAGATTACGAACAAGTTATGACTATTTTAGCTAAGCTCGATATTCCGCGCGATCAAGTCTATGTTCAAGCCATCGTAATGGAAATGGCCATGAATGATGGCTTTAGTGCCAGCGGTGGTTTGATGAAGTTTAACGAGTCAGGTGGTAAGTCAGGTTTCGTAGCCAACCCTAACGATATTAATGATATTTTAAATCCGCTTGCTGGGGCTGGTAATGCTATTTTAGCTTTCTCGCAAGGCCCTATCACTGTAAGTAATCCACTTTCTTCAACAACTGGTACGGCAAGCACAATTACAGTTCCAAGTTTAGTGGCCTTCTTAAAATTTGTTAAAACTTTAGGTAAATCGAATATTCTTTCTACTCCACAAATAACAGCCACAGACTCGCAAGAATCTGAAATCGAAGTGGGTGATAATGTTGTTACGGGTTCTAAAACAGAAGGTGGAGCCAACGGCGCTCCAACTTATTTAGTTCCAACGTTTGAAGCTGCTACAATTAAAATGACGATTAAACCCTTCATTAGCCCAAGCTCTGAAAGAATTCGCATGGAGTTTAAACAAGTAGCCAAACAGCTTTCGCAAGCTAAAGTTCCAACTAAGTTTTTAGACCAAGCTCAGTCACTTGCTACACGTTCAATCAAAACAATGGTTAACGTTAATAACGGCGACACAGCTGTAATTGGCGGATTGATTCGTGATGAAGAAACTGAAAATGTAAGAAAAGTTCCACTTTTAGGTGATCTACCAATTATTGGTTGGTTGTTTAAAGGTAAAGAAGTGACTAAAACCAAACTCAACATGGTGGTTTTCTTAACTCCAAAAATTTTAAGAAGCCCCGAAGACCAACAAAATTTATTAACGTTTAAAGCTCAGGAGCGTTTAAACTTTATTAAACAACAAGGTGGCCAAGATCCTTACGGTGCGACTATGGATAAAATTTTAAAACAAGAAGCCGCAGTTCCAACTGAAGGCGCTAATCCAACGGAATAGGTAAAAGTTTTTAATGGCACAACTCGATATCTCGGTCGTTTTAACAAAAGCTACTTCGCTCTCTTCAGAACAGATCAAGTCTATTCTGAAGAATGCTTCTGTCTCGCAACCGGGGTCTGTTGGAGATACTTTATCTCGCAAAGAATACAGCACTGCCGACGAACTTGTATCTGACTTATGCCGCGAGCTTGGATTGGATTTTATTAAAGATATTCCAGTCAATGATATTTCAACTGATTTAGTACGTAACCTTCCTATTAACTATGCAAAAACTCAAGGCGTACTTCCCTACCGCGAAGAAGCTGATTTTGTAATTGCATTGACTTCAAATCCCGTTAACACCAAATCTCTTGACGATCTTCGTGTTATTTTCGGAAAAAAAGTTAAACCTTTAGTGACCACAACGCAAAGAGTTCAGGATGCGATTAATCGCGTTTACGAAAAAAATACTTCTAACATAAGCGGTATGGATGAAATTGAAGAAGATGAAATGGATCTAGAAGATCCAATCATCGACTTACTTGAGGCTGGCGAAGATGATGCTCCCGTAATTAAACTTGTCAACTCCCTACTCTTTAGAGCTGTTAAAGAAAAAGCTTCAGATATTCATATCGAACCCTACGAAAAAGATATGGTTGTGCGATACCGCACTGACGGTATTTTGTACGATATTTTTAAACCACCAAAAAAATTACAAAATGCCATTACTTCTCGTATTAAAGTTATGGCCAATCTTAACATCGCCGAAAAACGTTTGCCTCAAGATGGTCGTATCCCGTTAAAAGTAGGCGGAAAAGATATCGACATTCGTTTGTCTTCTGTGCCAACAACTTTTGGTGAGCGTTTAGTTATGCGTCTTCAAGATAAATCTTCGCAAGTGCGCGAATTAGCTCAGAGTGGTTTTTCAGAAGATACTTTGAGAGTTTTAGATGATTTAATTTATCGTTCTTACGGAATTTTAATTGTTACCGGCCCTACTGGTTCTGGTAAATCGACTACTCTTTATGGCTGTATCGGAAAATTAAATAAACCTGATATTAATATTTTAACAGTTGAAGACCCCGTCGAGCAACGTATGCACGGAGTTGGACAAGTTCAAGTGAATGCTAAAATTGGTTTAACATTTGCGGCAGGTCTCCGATCATTTCTTCGTCAAGATCCAGACATCATTATGGTGGGTGAGATTCGTGACTTAGAAACCGCAGAGCTTGCGATCAACTCGTCTTTAACGGGTCACTTGGTGTTATCGACGATACATGCCAATGATGCAGCTGGTGCCTTTCCTCGTATGATGGACATCGGTTGCGAACCATTCTTAATTGCCACTTCTATTTTGGGAATTTTAGCTCAACGTTTAGTGCGCGTACTCTGCCCGCATTGTAAAGTTCCACATGCTTTAAGTGATTTTGATTTACAAACTTTGGGTGTTACTCGCGAACAAGGCAATAGCGCTAACGTATGTAAACCTAAAGGTTGCGATCAATGCGGACAAAAAGGTTACATCGGTCGTACTGTCATAGCCGAAATTTTACCCGTTACTGACGATATCAGATCTTTAATTATGCAACGTAAAGATGGTAGCACTATTAAAAAACAAGCGGTGGCTAACGGCATGAAAACATTCCGCGATCATGGTGTGCAAAAAGTTTTAGCCGGAATTACCACTATCGAAGAGCTTGTTTCAAATACCCAAATGGATATATAATTGTAGGCAAACGCCTACAGGATGCGAAGCTGGACTATGCCAATTTTTGAGTATAAAGGGATAACTAAAGACGGAAAAAACACAAAAGGTGTCGTTGATTCTGAAAATCAGCGCGCGGCCCGTTTAAAACTCAAAAAAGATGGTATTTTTGTTGTAGCTATCGAAGATAAAAAGAAAAATCTATCTCAAAAAAAATCTTCCATTAAAATTAGATCAGGCGGAGTACCTGTTAAAGATTTATCTTTGATGACCCGCCAGTTGGCCACCTTAATCAAAGCCAACATTCCACTTGTTGATTCTCTTTCAGCTGTATCAGAACAAGTTGAAAATCCCGTTCTCTCTGAGGCTGTAGCTGATTGCAAAAACATGATTAACGAAGGTCAGTCTTTACATAAAGCGCTTTCGAAATATCCTGAAATTTTTGATAAAATTTATGTTTCCATGGCCGAAGCTGGAGAAATGTCAGGAACTTTAGACGTTATATTACTTAGACTAGCAGAATTCACCGAAGCCCAAGCCGACCTTCGCCAAAGAATTGTTTCAGCTATGACCTACCCGATCATCATGATCGTTGTTATTACAATAGCAATTTTCGGCTTATTCACGGGAGTACTCCCTAAGATTTTAACCATCTTTGAATCTTTTCCAGATATCAGTTTACCTTGGTACACCCAAGTGATTGCTTCGATCAGCCAAGTCTTTGTTGATTATTGGTTTTTCTTCGCGGGATTTATTGTTATCAGCATATTACTTTTTTTAAATTGGAAAAACTCAACAGAAGGGCGCAAATCTTGGGATGGAATTTCTCTTAAGCTTCCACTCTTCGGCGAAATCATTAAAATGGTGGCTATTTCTCGTTTTACAAGAACTTTAGCTACTCTTTTAGCTGGCGGAGTTCCTATGCTGAACGCTTTAGATA
>JBEBIK010000082.1:0-8247 GCA_040080445.1 Pseudobdellovibrio sp. | reverse complement strand
TATATACATCGACTGCATAGCCACAATTTTTAATATCTCAGGTTCTGTAGAGCCAAAAAGTAAAGCCGGTGCTGCTTCTTTTAAAGCCTTAACTGGGGCCTCGTACTGGCTGGTAACAATAAAGTTTTCGCCTTTTTCAAAGCCTATTTGCTTCATCGTAAAAATAAAAGTTTCGTGAATAGCTTGAGCATTTTCGCTCAAATTAAAAATAATTTTTCTACCTGCAAGTTGTTCTTTAAGATCAATTACAACTATTACATCATTTTTTACATCTTCGTAACTAAACAAACGCAAAGGCTTTTCCGTGCTAACCCATTTTCTTTTTGGAATTACAAGTTTTTGGTCAAAAGTAATAGCCACATCTAAAAATAAATTTTTATCGCTTTTTAAGGCTGCATCTAACTGCTCAAAACTGGGTTTGTAAAACTCAAGAGGCAAGCTTTGAACGTCGTACATTGGATGTTTGTAATCGGTGTAAGCTAGGCCTTTACCCCAGTATTTAACTGTTAAAAGACTAATAGAAAATATAAAGAGGGTGCCAATAGTTACGATTAAAATTCTCATGTACGAGATATAGCAATAATAATACTAATTACAAGTCTCCACAGACATTACCCAAAGTGCGCTGCACATAATGGCTGGCCGCAGCCATATCTGAAACATAAGTGGCATCGTGAATGACTGCATATTCAGCAAATGAGAGGTTGCGTACGCGCGATTTTTTAAGAATATCGCGTTTTTCTGGGGCTAAGCTGAAAATCTTTTTTACCGCCGATAAGTTTTTATTTAAATCCATGTCGTCTTCGGTAATTGGTTGCGAAAAATAATTTCGTGATTTGATATAACCCTTAACACGGTTTCTTAAACCAGTAAGCCCTCGGTTGTAAGCCAAATAAGTCATTTGACGTTTAATTTTTGGTGTAAGCGCCTCTTGCACTTCGGGCAAATCTGAAAGTATGTTTTCGATAGCAATTTGATCTAGCATTGTGTGTAAATAATTAAACAGCATTGCGCGATACGGGTTTTGCGGCAGCATTATCATTGAACATCTTTTTTGCACAGTAAAGGCATCAATACTAAATGCGCCGACTGTGCTTGAAATGCGCTGACATGATGGACGCGAGCTTTCTAATAAAACACGTCTAGTTCTTTCAATTAAATTATTGGCACTTACTTTTTTAATACCGTTAGCGGTAAATTGCGACATACCTGAGTCCATACCTGTGCGATTGAACGCATTTACGTGAAAACCACTTTCGATCATAATCTGTAAATAAAAATCGCGAGGGTCTAAATTAAAACAATCCATCACATCGTGGTATGCATTGTAAGACAACATTGTATATTTTGCGGTTAAACATGGTTTAACTTTTGAAATTCTTGGACGTTCTTCTTCACCGCCACAAATTCCATAGTGCCCACTAAAATTACGCTGTGCAAACCTAATACATTTGATTGGAATTCGATTGATGCCCTCATTATCATGCAATTCAAAATATTCTGGCGGCATGGCTGCCATTTGTGACTCGAGGTAAACATTATTTGCTACGCACCTGTCAGAATCGAGCTTTTCAATTTCAGAAGAGGGCACGCGAGCCTGCTCATTATTTTGGTGGGCGCAAGATACTAAAAAAAATAACATAAATAGCATTAGACTCTTGGCTGTTTTCGCCTTGCCGCGAGAGCATTTTAGCTTTACGATTTTACCTATGTTAAAAATTAAAAATTTTGTATTCATTTCAATTCTTAGTGTAACACAAATTACCCTTGCCGCGCCTCCCCCGACCTCGTCTAACGTCGGTATTCAAACAGGCGCAATCGAAGGAATATTACATGCGAGCTTTATTGTTCAGCTCGTAATTTTGATTTTACTCAGTTTGTCAGTTTTGAGCTGGGCTATTGGCTGGGCTAAATACAAACAGTTTAGTTCACTGAAAAAACTAAATACCGAATTTGATAATCTATTTTGGTCAACAAGTTCATTAGACACACTTTTTGAAAAAGTCGACAGCTTTAGCGGTAGCTCCCATGCGCGCGTATTTAAAGCGGCTTATGTTGAAATGAAAAAAATTGCCGAATCTCCGATGATAAAAAATAATTCTTCTGGCGCAGAAATGCAGCAACTTTCTGGAGTCGATAACTTAGAGCGCTCTTTAAGAAAAGCATCAGAGAATGAAATTGCTGAAATGGAAAATCGTTTAACTATTTTAGCTTCGACTGGTTCTACTGGGCCCTTCATTGGTTTATTTGGTACCGTGTGGGGTATTATGAATTCGTTTCAGCAGATTGGTATTACTGGCTCTGCAAGCTTAGCCGCAGTGGCTCCAGGTATTTCAGAGGCCTTAGTCACAACTGCTATTGGCTTAGCTGCAGCTATTCCAGCCGTAATTATTTACAACAATTGTGTTTCTGCAATTCGTAAAGAAGAAGTTTCTCTAAATAACTTTAGCACTGATTTTTTAAACATTGTTAAACGTAATTTCTTTAAAGGATAAATTTTAAGTGGCAATGCAAGGCTCTTCAAAAAGTTCGGGTTCTAGAATGGCGATGAGTGAAATCAACGTAACTCCGTTTGTAGATGTTATGTTAGTTTTACTGATTATCTTCATGCTAACTGCCCCAATGATGCAGCAAGGGCTTGATGTTAATTTGCCAAAAACGGCCTCTACAGGCGTTGCTCTCAACGAAGACCCCTTTATTATTAGCATTGATGCTAATGGTAAAATAAAAACCGGCGAGAGCGAAATAAAAGCTGATGCTCTGAAGCAAAAAGTAAAAGCTATATTTGAAAATCGTAAAAACAAGCAGGTATATATTCAGGCCGACAAAAAAGTAGATTATGGAACAGTCGCTTACGTTATGGGCGAGATTCGCATGGCTGGAATTACTAATATTAGTCTTATCACTCTACCTAAGGAGTAAGATTGTCTGAAGTGGTGCCAATTAAAAAACCTAAAGTAGATGAGTTTAAAAAAAGCTTAGGTTTTTCATTAGGTCTGCATATTTCTATCATACTTATATTTTTAGTTAAATTTGCATTTTTTTCTAAGCCAATTATTGATATTTCACAAGCCATCAGCGTGAGTATTGGCGATGTTCCATTGAAAGATACGAACAAACTACCTCCAAAAATTCAAGCAGCCCAACCACAAGAGCCAGTAAAAGAATCAACGATTGAAGAAACACCTCAGGACAAAATTGAAAAAATAAACGAAATGGCTAAAGCTCCAGATAAGCCTAAACCCGATGAAATAAATCTGAATAAAACAATAGCTAAACAAAAAGACGCCTTAAGTAAGCTTAAAAAACTTTCTGCTCTTGATAAAATTAAACAAGAACTTAAAGCAGACTCTATAAGCAAAATAAAAAATCAAGACAAAAAAGCCGCTGCGAATGGTCCTCAAAAGCCACGTATTATCGCAGCAGGTTCTGCACTTGGAGGTTTAGATAAACTTCAAGCCAACTCATATTTACAAGAAGTAGACCGAAACATTAAAGAAAATTGGTCGCTACCACAGTGGTTAATTAATAAACCGCTTAAAGCTCAGGCTCTCGTAAAATTTAATATGCAGGGCCAAATCCTATCATCGATGATTATTTCATCTAGCGGAAATGCAAGTTATGACCAATACTGTTTACAAGCAATAGCAAAAGCAGCACCATTTCCTTCAGTACCCGACAAACTGTCGGAAAAATTTAGAGTAGATGGTATTGTTGTAGGATTTCCCGAATAAGAGGTTTATATGAATTTGTTTTATAAAAATATTTTTGCAGCACTCATTTTATTATTAAGTTTTAATTTTGCACTAGCTGATCAAGCCTACATTAAAGCGGGAGATGCTAAAGTTAAAAAAAGCAATATGGCTTTTCCGTTTTTTATTAACTTAGGATCAAACAACACTGGGGCCGTTACAGCAGCAGCAAGCGAAATATTTGCGACGGCTAAAAAAAATCTTGAACTTTCAACCTATTTTACAGTTATCTCTAATGACGCTTATTTAGAAGACCTCAACAAAAAATCATTAAAGCCATTTCCAGATGACCTAAGCGGTTTTAAATTCGATCCCTTAAAAACTGTTGGTGCAGAATTTGTTGTTCGCGCTGGATATTCTATTATCGGTAAAGAAATTACTGTTGAAATGTATTTATACCACGTAACTGAAAAAAAATTAATCGTGGGTAAGCGCTATAAAGCTAGTATTAATCAGTCGGTAGCCATTGGTCATACATTATCAAACGATGTGATAGAAGCTCTCACAGGCGTACGCGCTCCATTTATGGCCAAAATTGTGACTTCATTTGATGGTGGTAATGGCGGAGCAAAAGAAGTGGCTCAAATGAATTGGGACGGTAGTGATTTTGAACAACTCACACAACATAAATCTATAACTCTTTCTCCTAACTGGTCGCCAGACGGTAAAAAAATTGCCTACTCAGTATTTACAAAAATTCATACAAAATCAGGCGGAATTTTATCAAACGCATCACTCTATGTACTTGATTTAGCAACTAACAAAAGAGTTTTAACTTCTTTTAGACCTGGGATGAATTCTGGCGCTGTGTTTTCAAAAGATGGCCAATCTATATATTTAAGTATGTCTTTAGGTAGTGGCTCAGCCGACATTTACAAAATTAATTTAAAAGGTGAAATCGAAACCCGATTAACCAAAGGACCTGCTGGCGCCATTAACGTAGAACCTTCGATAAGCCCTGACGGTAGCCAAATTGCTTTTTCATCTGAGCGCGGTGGAAGACCCATGATTTACGTTATGAACTCAGATGGCAGTAATGTTAAACGTTTAACTTATAAAGGCGTTTATAATTCTTCACCCTCTTGGTCGCCTGACGGAAAGAAAATTGCATTTGCATCTCAAGATGGTGCTAATTTTGATATCTTTGTTATGGATGCCGATGGCGCAAATATTAGACGTATTACTTCAGCTCAAAAAGTAAACGGCAAAGCAGCTCATAACGAAGATCCAAGCTTTTCGCCAGATAGCCGATATATTGTTTATACAAGCAATCGCACAGGCAAAAATCAGATATTTATCTCGACAGTTGATGGCTCTGAAGAACGCCGTGTCACTAATGATACTAAAAACTATTATAGGCCCAAATGGTCTATTAATTTAGAGTAAAATTTAATCACCACCTAGTAAGCTTGACCTAGCAATAGAGGTTTAATAGACCTATAAGTCTATGAAAACAAATGTAAAAAAAGTTAAGAGTCAAAACACGCTAGTTTTATTTATCTACTTATTCGCTTTCGTACTTATGACATGGTCATTTCAAGCGCGCGCAGAAGAAGCAAAACCAGCAATCAACAACCCACAGGTTATTATCAGCACAAGCTTAGGTGATATCACCGTTCAGCTCAATGCCGAGAAAGCTCCAATTTCAACAGAAAACTTTTTAAAGTATGTTGAAAAAAAACATTACGACGGAACTACTTTTCACCGCGTAATTAAAACCTTCATGATTCAAGGTGGCGGTCACTTACCAGAAATGACTGAAAAAGAAAGTTTAGCTCCAATTAAAAATGAAGCTAAAAACGGATTAACCAACGCACGCGGTACTCTTGCAATGGCACGAACTAACGAAGTAGATTCTGCAACAGCTCAATTTTTTATTAACGTAGTTGATAATAAAAGATTAGATCACGTTGATAACAACCGCTACGGCTACGCTGTGTTTGGTGTAGTAACTAAAGGTATGGATGTTGTTGATAAAATCAGAGACGTAGCCACAACTACTAAGGGCGATTACTCAGACGTTCCAGCAAAAACAGTTATGATTAAATCCGTAAGACTTGTTGGCGCTAAAGCTGAAAAAAAATCTAAAAAAGGAAAAAAATAATGTTCGCACTATTTGAAACTACAAAAGGTAATTTTAAAGTTAAACTTTTTAACGAACTTGTTCCTAAAACTGTTGAAAACTTTGTGGGTCTTGCTGAAGGCACAAAAGAATTTACAGATGCTAAAACAAATCAAAAAACAAAACGCCCATTTTACGATGGTTTAATTTTTCACCGTGTTATTAAAGATTTTATGATTCAAGGTGGATGCCCTACTGGTACTGGCACAGGCGGCCCAGGTTACAGATTTGAAGACGAAATCGTGGCAGGTAAAAACAAGCACGACAAACCAGGAAAATTATCTATGGCAAACGCTGGCCCCAATACAAATGGAAGCCAATTTTTTATTACAACTGTTGCAACTCCTTGGTTAGATAAAGGCCACACTATTTTTGGTGAAGTTGTAGAAGGTTACGAAATCGTAGACCAAATCGAAAAAGTTAGAACTGCTCCTGGTGATAAACCTTTAGAGCCAATTCAGATCAAAAAAGTAACTATAGAAAGATAGTTACTTTTTTAAAGCTCTCGCTCAATTAGCAAATCTTTAAACAGCTCCTGTGACAAAACAGGTCCTCATCTTAATATAATACGCTCTAATGCGTTTAAATTGTTTAAATAGTGATTTTCCTTGCTCGATCCTTGCAACTATTAAGGTAGGAACGAGGTTGAATCATTATGAGACATATTCTACTACTGTTAATTATTATGGTGAATTCGTCTGTTTATGCACAACAGTTAGAGTTACCTTTGGATGTACCTCAACAACCGCCTCGCCAACTTGAATTACCTTTAGAAGATGCTTCACCCCGCGATATTGCAGCTCCTGTATTAGTTAAAACTGGTAATGACGAAGGGCAATTCGGATTATTTACTGCAGAACCTACTGAACAGAAATTAAACTCTCTTGAGATTATTCGTGCAGAACTGCAAAGACAAGCTATGCATGAACAAAGTAAAGCTAGCAAAGACGGCGTATTTTTAAGTACAACAAAAAGATTTGCTCCTGAATCACTTACATTTTTTATCGCGATTGGTGGAGTTACTTTTAATTCAATGTGGATTAAGTCTCACGGCGATCCACTTGCGATGGAGCGACACATTTTATCTTTAAAAGATCCTATCGCGCATCTTTCGTTTTATGCGTTTATGCAGACTCAGGGCTTTTATATGAATTTTCATACTAGCAAAGCGAGCTTTGCTGCAATGGATGCAGCTACCCGCCAACAAATGATGAGACGATTAACTTACCAAGGTATGGCTGTAGGATCTTTGGCATCAAGTATCGTAGCTGACTTAGGCACAAGTGTGAAGATGTGTGTAGATAAATGGTTAAAAGGTAAGTCTGACGATGCTTCTTTACAATCATGCAATGAAGCTTGGAAGCAGTGGACCGTTAGATCTAAATTTACACAGTACTTTCCTCAAATTATTTCAATGTGGGCAGCGCAAGCGGCAACTGATTTGACTGAGTCGACCTTACACAAAGGTTTTAACAAAGTTACAATGAGTAAGTTTGCAAAAAAAGTTTTAAACAAAGATTTTTTAGTTAAAACAGCTTACAAAATTACAGCAGCTGATGTGGTGTTAACTGTAGGTGGCGGCGGCTGGGTTCTAAAAAGCATTAAGCTCGTAGGTAAAGTCACTCGTTTTTCGATGTTCGTGGGTATTGACCACTTGCTATCAAATTACACCTACAGACCTATAAACAATATTATTAAACCTCTGCTTTTTGACTTTGATGCTTTAGCTATTAATAACTTATGGCACGAGGCAGACCTTGGTAACTGGGATTCTGCTAAAATCAAAAATACTAAAAATTTAGTTAAGTTTGAAAAAGAAATTGAAAACTATACAGCGCAAATGCAGCAATGGCGCGATCATTTAAATCAAGATGCCGAAACCGACTTAGCTGGTTGGATGGAAATGACTAAGAAAATTTTAAATCAAATTGATTACTCTTATAAGTACTACCGTGGCTTCAGCAGCAGTCTATTTGAAACTCTTAATATCGGACACCAGATTAATAATGGCGAGTTGGCACCGTCAGCGGCCTCTATTATTTCTCAGTTTCCGTTTAGAACTTTACCATTTTATGGTGTTGCAACGGGAGCCTACAAGGCTATTGGCGGACAAATAGAAGATTTCTATTTGTTAAATCCAATCGAAATCGAGAAAAGACAAAAAGAACACGTACTCAATGTCGCAAAACAGTTTAAACAAGTTAAGCAAGTAATGCAGGGTAAAGAGTTAGAAAAATTAAATGCACTACTTGAAAAATTACTAAGCGGCGATAATTTAAAAATGTCGTCAGGCTTAAACGACCTTAATAACATTATCGATTTAGACCAAATGGAAAGATCTAACCCAGAAGCATACGGGTATACGACTTACAC
>JBEBIK010000452.1:0-1777 GCA_040080445.1 Pseudobdellovibrio sp. | reverse complement strand
GGTCTTGCATAAAGCTTCAAATTTTATGATTGAGTTTAATTTACCCTCTTATAAAAAATCTGAACCGCGCATTAAAGTGACTTATAATAAAAAAGAAGTCACCAGTACATTTTTAAAGTCTGCACAATTACAAAAAGGCCACGACAAACAAATCGAGTATGTTTTTAATAAACTCAACCTTAAGCCCGACCGCCGTCATCAAATAGATGTGTACTGGAGCCCTAACGACGATAATATATTTTCGCGTTTAGCTTATTTACCACCGAGCTGTTCTATTAATACTTCGCGCAGTATTGCGACAACAGCACCTTTTAAACCTAACCCCGATTATATTAAATTTATTAACAACACGGCTCTTACACAGCAGATCAACCCCTCTTTATTAGCTGGCCTTGTGGCACAAGAGTCAGGCTTTAAGCCTAATCAAGTCAGTTATGCCAAAGCTATTGGCCTAACACAAATCACTCCAATTGCTGACGAAGAAATAAAAAAAATGCGCCCTGACTGGAACACCGACTCCAGATTAGAAACTTTAAGTGTATTAGAAATAGAAACATTAATTAAGCGTCAAGAGATCAGCCGCAAACAAGACTGGCGTTTAAACCCAGATCAAGCCATTGAAGGTGGCGCACTTTATTTAAACTACCTTATCAACTATTGGAATTTAGCAGAAAATAAAGCCCTACTCACTTCTAATCTGAAAACAGAAAAAACCCATGTGATTTTGGCAAGCTACAATTCTGGCGCTGCTCGCGTAAAAAGTAAAATTAAATCAAATGGTAATGACTGGCTCGACGATGACGAGCTCAAAGAAGCCTTTAAGTATGTAAACAGTGTGGTGAGCTACTGCTATCACTTTTCGGAGGAGTAAGTTATGAGAAAACGACCTTTAGCCCTATCACTTTTTAGCATCGCCATGCTAGGTGTAGCTATCAGTTTACCCTTGCAAGCCATCTACATTCAAGATTTGGCAGATCTGCCGCAATCTTTAACTCTTTTAAATATTTTCATTATGCTTTTGTGCACACTCACGGCTGTGGCTGCAATTAAAGTTCATGCTAGTTTTCGTATTCTTTTACCATTCACGGTAGTCGCTGTTGTGTTTAACAACTGGTGGGTGGGCTATGTCGGTTTTAATTATGACCTGCTACAAACTTCTTATGCGAGTATAGGCTTTGTGCTTCTCTGCACTATTTTGCTCGAGACCAATACTTTTAAAGTACTGCTCAACCCAAAACTCAAATGGTGGGAAGTTGCAAACAGAGCTAAAACTGAAATTCCAGTTTCGATATTTCCTCTCAGAGGCATGGCTCTTAATAAAAAATCCTATGATATTTCTGAAACTGGAATATTTTTACAAGGCTTAGATAAATACGAACTGGGTCAATTACATGTGGGTGAAAAGCTTGAGGTCTGTTTACATTTTAATAAAATATTAAAATTTCGTTGCACCACAAAAATAGTACGTAAAGCTGATGCCCAAGGCCAATACCCAGCAGGCATAGGCTTACAGTTTCAAGACAGCGACTCTCAAATGAGATTAGCCATTAAAGACCTCTAAAATGTACGCCGTACCTTTTTTCCAAATTATTGTCTTATATAAGGCCCGTTGTTTATGCTTGTACTCACAGAGGCTCGGTCACACTTAGGACCGCTATCGGAAATTTTAAAGCTCTCGCACTGATTTAAAAGCATACGGTCATATACTGGCTCATCTACACCACAACCCAAATCAGCACCTGCTCTGCGTAACTCAAAATCTGTAGCACCACTCACA
>JBEBIK010000451.1:0-1779 GCA_040080445.1 Pseudobdellovibrio sp. | reverse complement strand
GGAAGGGGGCTTTGCATTTTAAACAATGGATTTTCATGTCGGCTTTATTTGCAGAATATGAGCCTTATTCTAATACGCAATTAAAGGGACCAGTTTGTGTTTGATTTGGTGCGGGCAAGTGGACTTGAACCACCATGCCCTTTCGAGCGCTACCACCTCAAGGTAGTGCGTCTGCCAATTTCGCCATGCCCGCATTTTTCAAACAGACACAATTGTTCTCATAAGGAATTTAACTGGTCAACGCCTTAAAGACCATACGTAGGTCTAGACACATGACCGCATAAGCAGGGCTTATGATAAGAATTCATGCATATTTTTTATAAATCTTAACCCCAAGTAGAGTGTTGGTCGTCTTACTTACAAGAGCAAGGACGCTCAGTTAGTAAGAAGTAGTAGATAACTAGGATGGTTGTCTTACAGCTTCACCCCCGTAGGCTTAAATCAAGGAAGATTTAAGTTGGTGCAAAAGGAGTAGTGAATGACGGAATTATATTTTGTGTTTGTATTTTGTGCTCTTTATTCTGGTGTTGTGGCCTTCTCCCTCTGGCTCACGATGTTCGATAATCAGGTAAAGATCAAAAAGTAAGTTTTTTAAAGAAGTATCTCTTGGGTTTGGTGGTTCCCCACTTGATCTTCTTCAGCGGTAGCGATGAGCTACCGCTTTTTTTTTGCCTAAAAGCATGTTAGTTAGTCTTTCATGAAATTAGCCGATCTTACATTTGTTTACCCAGAAGAACTTATTGCGACCGAACCCGTCAGGCCAACGCGTGTGATGTGGGTGGGCGAAGATGGCGTACCAACAGAACTGAATGTAAATCAAATGATCGAAAAAATTCCCGCTGGTGATGTTTTCGTTATTAATAATACCAGAGTTTTAAAACGTCGCATTTTTAGTGAAGACGAAGTCGAAATACTGTTTTTAGATAAGCTCGAAGAAAAAGAAAACTCAAATACATGGAAAGTGCTTTTTCCTTCTAAAAAATACAGCACTGGTGACTGTATCAATTTGCCAAAAGGCTTTAAAATGCAACTTCTTGAAAAGGGCCGCCCGCAAGTGGTTGAAGTGAGCCCTGCAATTACGGAAGATGATTTTGCTTTAATCGGTGAGTTGCCGCTACCACCTTATATTCAAAAAGCACGAGGCGAAAGACATAATACTTCTCAAGACGAAGCTTGGTATCAAACAGCTTGGGCCGAAGTTGACGGCAGTCATGCAGCTCCGACAGCCAGTCTGCATTTTACTAAAAACGATATCGATACTTTAAAAACGAAGGGCGTGCATGTAGTGGATTTGACTCTTCATGTGGGTTTAGGAACCTTCTTGCCAGTGACTGTTGAAAATTTAAAAGATCATCAGATGCACTATGAAAATTACGAAATTTCTCCAGAAAACTGGAATTTAATTTTACAAAAAAAAATACAAAAAAATCACATCTGGGCACTTGGAACTACGACCGCAAGAGTATTAGAAACAGTGGCTCGCACCAACAGATTTAAAGGGGCTACAAACTTGCTGTTACAGCCGGGAAGCGACTTTAATATCGTGGATAGGCTTTTGACTAATTTTCATCAACCTGAAAGCACGCTATTAGCTTTGGTTGCTGGATTTTCAAGCTTACCAAGAGTAAAAGAATCTTACCAGTGGGCTGTCAAAAATAAGTTTCGCCTTTTTAGTTATGGTGACTTATCGGTTTGGCTGAAGTAGAAAAAGTTCTATGAAACTTGGCGAATTTAAACTCCACAAAAAAATAAAAAAAGCGCGTAGAGCTAGCTTTATGA
>JBEBIK010000081.1:0-8276 GCA_040080445.1 Pseudobdellovibrio sp. | reverse complement strand
GAATATAAAAGTTTATTGTTATTTGTTGTTGAGATATTTTACAAATATACCAATTGTCGAAAATAGATTTAATTCTGGTGTTTTCTACAAAAATAAATTCTTGCTCTTGAACTTCGTTATCAAGTTTTGCCTTAATTGCAAATTCAAGACTGAGCATGGCGTAAAATTGATCTGAATCTCCTTTGAATAAGCTTTGTTTTTTTTGTTTAAACAGATCACTAATTATTTGATGGTCTTGAATTATTAAATAGTCGTACTCAAAATTACCCTGATATTTGTTTTTAATTATGTACTTGTTACTTTTTTGATCAAAATCTATACTAACAATGTCTACAATTCTTAAGTCGTTCTTTTCGCACTTGGTCTCTTCTGTATCTGCTCGTAGCTGCTTAGCTTCAGTAGAACTTATACTTTTTTTAAACAAACTATATTCTAAGTTAATTTTTTGCATAACTGATTTGTGCTGTTCAGTGTAAAGGCTATGATCTTTAGAAATGTAAACATTGGCGGCCATAACAGGCAGATCATAAATATCGCTATCATTGGTAGGATTGTCGTAATTAAGTAAATAGGTATCGATTTGTTGAAAATGTTGAGCTAAAAAGCTAATACTTTTAAATACGTTTTTATCATAGCCGAGATAAGCCAGTCTCATTAAAATCCCCTCACTGCTATTTCTCTAAGTAAAAATTGTTCTGTACGCCTTAAAAAAAATAGTGCCTCTTGCTGTGCTAGAGATTTAGGATTTGTTAAACATTTTTGCTGTATAATTATTTTACCAGCATCCATTTCAGTTATAACCTTATGAATAGTTACACCCATATCATTATTATCTTCCCAGTTTTTCTCTGCCGAATGTAGGCCAGGGTACAGTGGTAAAAGACTTGGGTGAATATTGATAATTTTATTTTCCCACTCATTAACAAAAGTTTCAGGTAAGATTTTCAGAAAGCCTGCTAAAATTATAAAGTCAATATTGTGTAACTTTAAAGTATGGTTTAATTTTTCAAAACTCATGTCTTTATTGAAATGTAATATTGTTTTTCCGAAGCGCTTAGCTTTGAGTGCACCAAGAGCATCTTTTTTATTAGTAACCACGAGAGAGATGTTAATTTGGTGCTGCATTTCTAGTAAAGCCTGCAGAGTCGAGCCTCCGCCTGAGATGAAAACCGCGTGTCTAGCTGGTTTTCTAAGCCCACTTAACATGCGGCTCCTCTTTAGTTTTAGATTTAATACGCCCTAATATCTGAGTTTTGTATCCCATTTCATTTAATCGCTGTTGTGCAGCCTCTGCTTGCTGGGCTTTCATAACAACCATTAACCCAATACCGCAATTAAAAGTTTCTCGCATTTCTTGATCACTAATTCCAGCTCTAGTCTGAATTTCTTGAAAGCATTCAGGAAGATCCCATTTTTTAAGTACAGCTTTTACGTCTTCAGGTAATACACGTGGAAGATTATCAATTCCTCCACCAGTCATGTGAGCCATAGCGTGAATTTCAAATTCGTTTTTAAGAACGACTGCAGCCTCAACATAAAGTCGCGTGGGCTCAAGCAGCCACTCACGGTACTTATCAAACTCGCCTTCAAAAACTTTTCTAATTAAAGAGTAACCATTGCTATGATAGCCCGAACTCTCTAATCCCAAAATAGCATCGCCCTCTTGTACTAAATGAGGGCCCCACATTTTTTCTTTATCAACTACACCCACTGAAAACCCAGCGCAGTCAAAATCTCCATCTTGGTAAACTCCTGGCATTTCAGCGGTTTCACCACCAATTAAAACCATATGAGATTTTTCGCAGGCCTGCTTAACACTTGTTAAAAAAGATTGAGCCGAATTCAAATTTAGTTTTCCACTGGCATAGTAATCTAAGAAAAATAAAGGAGTGCCGCCCGTGCAAATTAAATCATTTGCACACATCGCAACGAGGTCTTGGCCAACGCCAGAGAAGTCGCCAAAGTGACTGGCCACTTTAACTTTAGTACCAACACCATCAGTGCACGAAACTAGTACAGGATGAGCCATATTTTGAAATCTTCCGTCAAACAGAGCTGCAAAACCACCAATACCCGAAATGACTCTTTTTTTGTAATCAGGCACATCAGAGCCGTTAAAGTTTGGATTTGTATTATTTTGTGAATTAATTGGAGGGTTTTGTAGCCAAGAAACTAAATCATCACCTGCTTGAATGTCGACACCACTTTTTTTGTAGTCGATCAAAGCGTCCCCCGAAGTTATAACGTTATGGCTCAATTACTTGCTAAATTACCAGTGCGACCGAAAAATTAAAACCAGTATTTTAGCTAACGCTTCAAGACTAAAGGATTGCTCTTGAAAGTTTAATGTTCAACTCTTTTTAACTTCATCTACAATAGTAGTGTGCAATTGAAATCACTCAGAAAACTACTCATCTTGCTGGTCCTATTTGTTAGCTTATTTCATCAGCACAGCTATGCTCAATCTACTGACGTAGACGAAGGTTTTGACCCTTTTTCAGACTACAATGAAGTCGAACAAAGTGCTGAAGAAGAAGCCGATATAAACTTTTTCAAAAATGGACGTTTTTTGACTCTCGGACTATTAATCGGATACCGCGGTTTTACTGATGGTTTCTCACAGGCCTACGCACCTGCTATGGCTTGGGGAGTTCAATTCAGTTACTTTTTCGATTTACAGTTGGCTACTTCTCTTAGCTATTCAATGTCCGATAGCGGAGTCGATTTTTACAGTTACAACGATGCTGAATTCACGAGTATTTCCGAGCACTACACTGGAACTGTTAATATACAAACTTTCGATTTAAATGCTAAATATTATTTCAACACCGAAAATGTAACTCGCGGTTTAGCTGATTTAAATCCGTATGTCTTTGCGGGTGTTGGGCTTTTCACAAGAACATACAATCTGTCTAAATCTTTTAATCTAGAGCCAGACCGGCCAGTGGGTTTCAAATTTGGTAGTGGAATTGAAATACCATTAATGCGCCATAGAGCCTACTTAGGCTTGCAAGCCACTTACCACTATATTCAATTCCCTGACGAGAATAATGATCGAATTGAAGAGATTAAAGGCGGATCGCCCACTCCTGTTTTTAGCCCCGTGAGACCGAGACTTAATGGTGATATGTATGAACTCACAACCACTATCGGTGTAAATTTTTAATTAGCGTTTTTGGCTCTCTCTTGTCATACAAACCTGCTCGCCGTTTTCTCCAAGATAACAGCTTTTATCGTAGTGATAATGTGTATTTGAAGTGGTTTGGGCACCTTTCGGTATAAGATTAGACATTTCTACAGAAGCTACGCCACGATTGCGAGTAAAATGTTGACCCAGCACAAGCCCTAAACCAAGAACAAAAAATACAACAAAACCAATAATCAAATTCTTCTGATGTTGGCGCTCAATGTCTTTAGCTGGCTGATTTAAATCTTTGTAAGCGACAATCACATTGCTTGAAGAGTCTTCAGGTTTTGCAGGTAAATTAACTTCGCGTAAAGATGGCACCTGAAAAGAAGGTCGCACTAAGCTTTGATTTTTCGAGTCTGTTTTAGTTAATGCTTTGCTCACCAAAATCCTCCCTAAGGATATGATGCTTATCGGACAATAACGGCCCGACTTTGAGCTGGCTTGATAAATAAGCCCATGTGTTTAGATATGAGACACTTACTAAAATAAAACGCCTGCTAGAAGCAATATAAGCCCTAACAAAATTATTACAGGCACAGTCCATTTTAAGATGAATACCCACTGAGAATAAAGCGCAACACTTGTTGGTAACTCGTTGTTAATAAACATTTTTTTACGGTCAACAGGCGTTAGAGCTTTAAAAAAAATAATGACCATTCCAAGTACCGCAATTGGCAATAATACATTAATTAACGTCGAGTCAAAAAACTCAATAACACTGCGGCCTAATATTTTAATGTTTTTAAAAATAGTGCCTGAAAACGCTGGAAACACAGTTATTAACAAAATAACAAAAACTGAAAGCCCTGCTGCCACAGGTCTTTTCATGTCAGGACGTTTTTCTGTTAAATTGGCTGTGATTGTTTCAAGTAAACCAATACTAGCATTGAGAGCTGCTAACCATAAAAATAAGAAGAACGCTAAGCCAAACAAAATGCCGCCTCTGATAGATAATAAAAATGAAGGCAGAACATCAAATAAAAGGCTCGGGTCCGTCGCAATTTGTTTTGAACTTGAAAAAGCGATCGGAAATATAAGCAGAACCGCAATAATTGAAATTAAGGTATCAACCAAAGTTACTCTAAGGCCTATAGTTGGTAAATGATCATCATTTTTAAAGTAACTTCCAAATGTAACCATCGTGCCAAAACCTAATGATAGAGTAAAAAAAACATGCCCTACAGCGTGACCGAGCGAGCTTAAATTTAGTTTCGAAAAATCTGGATAAAATAAAAATCTTAATACTTCTTGAGTAGAATCTAGAGATAACGAACCAATCAAGAGAAACACCACCAAAAGTCCGAAGAATGGTAATAAAGAAGCAATTCGCTTTTCAACGCCTTCTCCGAAATCTTTTACTACAATTACTACGGCAACTAGTAGATGTACGCTGGCTAACATGAACTGCAACCAGCCGTTTTGCAAAAGAACATTGACCGATAAGTTTTTAAGATAAAAATCAGAATCGCTATGAAAGAAACTCATTATAAATTGGGTAATATAATGTAAAACCCAACCACTAATGACCGAATAATAGGAAAGTGTAATGGCGCTAATAATAAGACTGAGCCAACCAAAAATATAAATGCGAGACTTGGTTTGTGCTGATATCTGCTTTGTCGCAGCTAAAATACTCGTTCCTGTAAAGCGCCCGATCATAAGCTCAGCTATCATCAGCGCTAAACCAATAGTTAACG
Source organism: Pseudobdellovibrio sp. (assembly GCA_040080445.1). GTDB lineage: Bacteria > Bdellovibrionota > Bdellovibrionia > Bdellovibrionales > Bdellovibrionaceae > Pseudobdellovibrio. Next base: position 3,389 of record JBEBIK010000081.1, on the reverse strand, counting down.
CTAAAAAAACATATAATAACAAAAATGCTCCGCCGCCGTTTTCACCCACAATATATGGAAATCTCCATAAATTACCAAGACCACAAGCGCTGCCGATGGCTAAAAGGTAAAATGAAAATCTATTTTTGAACGACGACTTGAGTTTAGACATTTTCGCTCTGACCCCCACGACGTGATTTCATACAGAAAATACGTATAGGAATGCCTTGTAAACTGAATTTTTCTTTTAAATGTTTGATCAAGAATCGACGATATGAGTTCGTTACGCCATCAGGGTGATTCGCAAATGCAATAAACGCAGGTGGCACCTGATTGGTTTGGGTTAAGTAATAAAACTTAACATTAGTAATGCCATAGACTGGAGCTGGTGCTTTACGAATTGTTTCAAAAAAGAAATCATTAAGGTCAGAGGTTGATACCTTAAAGTTTATTTTTTCGCTGACATCTTCGATAGTTTTAAATAAGTCATCAATACCTGCGCCCGTTTTAGCAGATGTAAATACGATAGGTACATCTGTAAAGAAGTGAAACTCTTTTTCAACTTGAGCTCTGAAGGTCTCGCGGTAGGATTTAACTTCATCTACAGCTACGTCAGATTTATTGGCTACGATGACCACACCTTTGTGATCTTCTAAAATTTGTTGCATGATCTTAGCATCTTGTTCTGTCGGCCCAATTAAGCCATCAATAACCAACAATACTACATTAGATCTGCGAATTGATTCTTGAGATTTAAAGGCTGCGATAATTTCTATATCGTCTTCACGGCGTGATTGGCGTCTAAGACCAGCTGTATCTACGATTACATACTTTTTATCGTTATATACAAACGGAGAATCCACTGAATCTACCGTTGTGCCTGCCACGTCAGAAACTAGCATGCGATGAACGCCTAATAAACAGTTACAAAGAGAGCTTTTGCCCACGTTAGGTTTTCCAACCATGGCGATTTGCATGCCCTCTTTAATTGTTTCTTTAGCTTCAGGAATGATTTTATGTATCCATTCCATGATTTCACCAAGTCCTCGTCTTTGTTCAAACGAAGCGGCAATAACGTCTAAACCAAATTCATAGAAATCGGCTTTAGCAATATCATCTTCGTGATGCTGATCCACTTTATTAATAACGAGAATCATCGGACGACCTGTTTGTTTAGCTAATTTAATAATGTCTCGGTCTTCAGGCAACATTCCAGACCGCCCGTCCATGACTGCAATAATAAAATCAACTGAGTGTAAGAAGTCTTCCACTTGTTCTTTAATAAGCTTAGAAAATAAATCCTGAGCTTCAGTAACACCACCTGTGTCGATGAGGTCGTATTTACGTCCCCAAACATCTGCTGGCTCAATAATAATATCACGAGTAACACCCGCTTGATTTTTTACAACTGACTTTCGCGAGTCAGTTAAAATATTAAATAAAGTTGATTTGCCCACATTGGGACGACCAATAATTGCAACTTTAGGAGCTAATAAGTTAATATCACTTTTTTCCATCTATAATGTATCCTAATTCTTTCATAAACTGATGCTGTTCAGACCAATTTTCTTTAACGACCACGTTGAGTTCCAAAAAGATTTTTTGGTCCATCATTTTTTCAATTTCAACTCGGCTCTCTTGGCCGATTTTTTTAATAATAGTAGCTTTTTTACCTATCACGATAGGCTTGTGACTTTCTTTAGAAACAATCACATCTACGTGAATCTTAGGGCATGGTTTTGCATTTTCATCAAATTTACGTATTTGCACGGCTAACTGAAAAGGCAATTCGTGCTCTAAATTTTCAAAACATTTTTCACGTACGATTTCAGCAACCAAGGCTTTTACATTTTCGGTCGTGTATAAATCAGTATCGTATAATGGCGCAGGAGACTCAGGTAAAAGACTTTCGATTTCACTTAGAATATAGTCGCGGCCTTCTTTTCCATCTTTAAGCGAAGAAATTTGTAAGCACTTAGCTCCCAGCTCTTCAACCATAGCTTTAACAATTAATATACGGTGGGCTTTTTCAGAAACATCAGTTTTAGTAATAACACCCATCCAAGGTTTTTTAGATCCTTTTACCAGAGCCAAAACCTTTTCAACAGCAGCTGCGTCTTTTTCTTCAACGCTAAGTACTGCCAAAAGAGCATCGCTTTCGCGCATAACTTCATGAGCTTCTTTTTCTAAAAAGGCATTAAGACCCTTTTCTGCTTTAACTAACCCTGGAGCATCGATAAATACAATTTGCGAATTTGTATTGTTTTGAATACCAATGACACGTCTACGTGTAGTCTGAGGTTTTGAAGTAACAATTGAAACCTTTTGATCAATTAAATAATTCATAAGGGTACTTTTACCCGCGTTTGGTTGTCCTATTAATCCTATAAAACCTGCTCTAAATGCCATTCTTATAACTTCCTTTGTCTCTACTCTTTAAAAGTTTTAATCAATTCGCTTAAATACAATTCTGCAGCTTTTTGCTCTGCAATTTTCTTACTCGCACCATCGGCTCTCGCCTTTTCTATATCGTTCAACTTCAGAGATATTAAAAACTGGGGTTTGTGCGAAGGCCCAGTTGTTAAAACTAAATCATAAATCGGCGTACCTAATTTGTGTTTCTGAGTTAGCTCTTGCAGACGCGATTTATAATCTGCACTGTAAGAGGCTTTGACCTCAGAAAAAAAATCTTCTTTGGTAAATTGATCTAGCACCCACTCACGGCTTTTTTCAAGACCAGCATCAAGATAGATAGCGCCGATAATGGCCTCAATGCATGAACCTTGAATGCGACTATTTAAATGATTACCTTGCTTAATCTCACCTGGACCAAACTGAATGTACTGATCCAATTTATAAATTTTTGCCACATCAGCTAATTTATTTAGATTTACAAGTGAAGCCCTCTTTTTAGAAAGCACGCCCTCTTGCTCTTCTGGAAATAACTTTAATAGTTTTTCTGCAATTACAAAATTCAAAATAGAATCACCTAAAAACTCGAGTCTTTCATTGTGGGCTTGTTCGCGATTTTCTTCTACAGAAAAACTTTTATGTGTTAAGGCTTCAAACAATAGTGCTTCATTTTTAAATTTATATTTTAGAATAGCTTGAAAGTTTACGAGTAAGTTTCTCATAATTTCACTCTTTCAGCTAACAAGACAACATCAAGCTCTTCCACATGAACTGAAACAATTTTAACTAAACATTCAGTGTTTTTTAATTCAGCATGCTCTATTTCAGATAAATTTAATTTAATGTTCCAGTAATCACGGCTTACGGCCTGATTGTTAAAATTTAACTTGTTCAACACTAATGCTTGCTTAAGGCTACCTATTTGTTTCATGGCTTCTGATTGCAAACGATGTAAACTTAATTCACGTAAGCGCTGAGCACGTTCTTTTCTCTTAGAC
>JBEBIK010000450.1:0-1783 GCA_040080445.1 Pseudobdellovibrio sp. | reverse complement strand
GCGGCTCCTATCGCAGTCGTTTCGATGTGCACTGGGCGGTCGACAACTGTTTGAATGTAATCTGACTGTAATTGTATTAATAAGTTATTGGCCGCAGCTCCACCATCAACTCTAAGCCTTTTCATTTTCTTCTTTAAATCTTTTTGCATAGCTAATAAAATATCGGCATTTTGCAGAGCCATAGCTTCAAGAGTGGCTCTGGCAATGTGGGCTTTCGTAGTTCCGCGAGTTAAACCAGTAATTTCACCTCGTGCATTTGCATTCCAATGAGGTGCGCCTAAGCCGGTAAGCGCGGGTATAAACTCAACTCCGCCAGTGTCATCAACTGAAGCCGCTAAAACTTCTACTTCTGAACTTTTTTCGATAATTTGTAGACCATCACGCAACCAACCAACAGCGGCTCCACAAATAAAAGCTCCACCCTCAAGAGCATACTGAATTTTTCCGTTACCTAAGCGCCATGCTACTGTTGTTAAACAGCCTGCTTTTGACTTTAAAATTTTAGACCCTGTATTCATTAAAATAAAGCTGCCCGTACCGAAGGTGCATTTGCTTTCTCCTTCAGAAAAACAAGTTTGTCCGAAGAGTGCTGCTTGTTGATCTCCAGCTACTCCCGTAATTGGAGTATTGGCCGCAACAAATTTTTGTGCAGACGTTTTTCCGAATAAGCCTGATGAAGATTTAATTTCAGGAAGACTTGAAAGTGGTACTTTAAACAACTTTAAGAGTTCCTTATCCCAATGGCCCGTTTTTAAATTCATCAGCATGGTACGAGAGGCATTACTTACATCTGTGGCAAAAATTTGCCCCCCCGAAAGCTTCCACATTAAATACGTGTCGATGTTGCCAAAAGCTAAATCATTTTCTTTTAAAGCTAGTTTCACACTGTCGACATTTTCAATCAGCCAGCGCATTTTAGTGCCTGAAAAATAAGGGTCTAATACCAGTCCTGTTTTAGTTTTAATTTTAGTCGACCACTTTTTGCGTAACTGATCACACATTCGAGAGGTGCGACGACACTGCCAAACAATTGCATTGTGCAAAATTTCACCGCTAGACTTACGAAAGGCCACCACTGTTTCACGCTGATTGGTTATGCCAATAGTAAAAATCTCATCTTGAGAGGCACCCGCTTTTTTTAAACAACTCTCGGCCGAAGCTTCAACCGATTTCCAGATATCATTTGGGTTATGCTCGACCCAGCCTGGCTTGGGATAAATCTGTTTATAGTCAGTTGTGGCTTTCGCAACCAATTCGCCAGCTTGGTCGACAAGTATCACCGTTGAACCAGTAGTCCCTTGATCAATGGCCATAATAAATTTTTTCATAGTATTGATTCTTTCTTCTAAAAAATTATGCTAGGATTAAAACACTATCATGATCAATTTTTTTAAAAAACCCAATGAAAAAGTTTTTAACTTAAAAGAGCTCACCGCCGATGCTCTGCTTTATAAAGTTTTTCCTCACTTTATCATGGAGTTAATGAAAAAATATTTCAGACTCGAAATTGAGGGTCTTGAAAATATCCCAACTAAAGGTCCTGTTATTATTGCGCCTAACCATTCGGGTTATTCAGGTTTTGACGCCATGATTTTATCCTACATTCTACAACAAAATACTAAACGTATACCGCGCGTGATGACTCACCATCTTTGGTTTTTAACCGAAACCACTTCTTTGCCGGCAGCTAAACTAGGTTTTACCGAAGCCACTTACGAAAATGGTGTTAATTTACTTAAAAAAAATAATTTAGTAGTTCTCTTTCCAGAAGGCGAGCATGGTA
>JBEBIK010000080.1:0-8280 GCA_040080445.1 Pseudobdellovibrio sp. | reverse complement strand
TGAATAAATATAATATTAAAAAAATAAAAATTCCAGGAACGGGTCTAAAAGAAGGCGCTATTCTGTCTCTTCTCTAACTAAGTCATCTTCTGTATAATGCATTGGAATTGAAGCTAATTTCATTAAATCGGATTGCACACCTGCTGCAGCATTATCTCCAACTTTATGTTTTTTTTCATAAGCGCCATCAGCTCGCATGATCCAAGTTTGTTTAGTATCATTCCAGTAAGCCTGTAATATCGTCCAAAGTTTTTCTTTAGCAATTTTATCATATATCGGAGTTATCGCTTCAACACGGGCATGTAGATTTCTGTACATCCAGTCGGCAGACCCCATAAAGAAATCTCCGTCTAATGGATTTTCTTTTCCATTTCTAAAATAAAAAACGCGTGAGTGTTCTAAAAAACGACCTAAAGTAGACTGTACATTAATAGTCTCGCTGACACCTTTTATATGTGGCTTGAGACAGCAGAAACCACGCACAATAAGATGAATGGGTACTTTGTATTGACTAGCTTCGTACAAAGCTAAAGAGATATCGTTCTCTTCCATATTATTAAATTTAGCCATGATTAATGTAGGACGACCTTCTTTAGCATGATCGCGCTCGCGCTGAATGAGCTCTTTCATTTTATTAAACATATTAACTGGAGCTAAAATAAGATGTTTGTAATCTTGCTTAAGAGATTTTCCAGTTAAGTAATTAAAAAATTCTACTAATTCACTTGTGATTCTTTCATCGCAAGTCAAAAGCCCAAGGTCTGTGTAAAATCTTGAAGTGGACGAGTTGTAATTTCCGGTTCCGATGTGCGCATAACAACGTACGCGGTCAGTTTCTTTACGCACGATGAGTGCAGTTTTAGCATGAGTTTTAAGCCCAACAACACCGTACACCACATGCACTCCAGCATTTTCAAGCTCTTGTGCCCAGTAAATATTTCGTTCTTCATCAAATCTAGCTTTTAATTCAATTAAACAAACAACTTGCTTACCTAATTCTGCGGCTTCGATTAAGGATTTAATAAAGGGACTATTGTCGCCTGTTCGGTACAAAGTCATTTTTATAGCGAGCACGTCAGGATCCACTGAAGCATCACGAATTAGTCTTTCCACACTTGAAGAAAAACTTTCAAACGGATGGTGCATTAAAATATCTTGTTTTTTAATTGCATCAAAAATAGTTAAACTTGTGTCACTTAATAAACTCGGCACCACAGGCGACCAACTCGAAAATTTATGTTTATCCCAATTGAGCATTTGCGCGAGCAATGTAAAATCAGTTAAGTCAAATTCTTGAGGCATAGTGAAAACATCTTCTTCTTTAAGCTCTAACTGACTGAGTAAAAATTCTTTTAACCAAGGATCCGAACAGTGGCCAAGCTCGAGTCGTACGATTTCGGCAAAGCGTCTTTGGCGTAACTCTTCTTCGATCATCGCTAAAAGATCTTCTACGTCTTCTTCTTCGCGATCTGAATCGGCATTACGAGACACTCTAAATAAAACATTTCCCAAAACTTTCATAGAAGGAAATAGCTCTGGAAGATGCGCTTGAATGATATCGACTAAATGCACTACTTTTTTGCCACCGTCTAAACTCACCCACTGGCTAATTACACGAGGTATTTTAACCCGTGCAAAAAGTTTTTCTTCCTCGTTGTTGGGGTTAATTAATGAAACTCCCAATGACGTTGATAAATTTGAGATAAATGGAAACGGATGTCCTGGATCTACCGATAGCGGCGTTAAAATAGGAAAAATATTGAGATTAAAGAATTCTTTAACGAATTTTTTTTCGCTGTCTTTTAAATCTTTATAGGCCGTTATTTCACAACCTTCTTTTTTGAGCTCTTTAATTAAAATCTCAGAAGAATCTTTTTGCCGCCTTAACATACTAGGAAGCCGCTTCATAATCATAGAGAGCTGCATTTCAGGCGTTTGCCCGTCAGAAGATTTAGCCGAAATTCCATATGCTACATGTCTTTTAAGTCCGCCTACGCGCTTCATAAAAAATTCGTCTAAATTTGAACTGGAGATCGATAAAAATTTAAGTCTTTCTAATAGCGGATTGGTCACGTCTTCAACTTCTGCCAACACTCGTAAGTTAAAATTAAGCCAACCGAGCTCGCGATTGCTGAAAATAAGGCCCGACGACCTTGTGTGCTCAACAACTTTGATTTTCTTTTTTTTACGAATATTTTTCTTTTGGCTGATCGTTTTAACTTTGGGAGTTGTCTTATTTTGATACGTTTTACCAGACTTAGCTGATTTTACGTCTTTCAAGTTTTTTGTAGATTTGTCATCTTTTGCGTGATCTTTTGCCATGTTGAATACAACCTCTGTTGAAGGTAAATTTTAGCCACATTTTACACAAGACTCAAGTCAAGATAAGATCAATTCTTGTCGATAAGATACTATGTCAACTTCTTTAGCCCGTTATCATGCACGCTCTCCGCGCTATATCCTAAACACTGAGGATAATAGTCTTGTTAGGCTTTCAGGCGCAGAACAACTTTCGTGGGAAGAAAAAACCGAACTCATCGATGTATCTTTAACTGGACTGTCATTTTTAGCCCCTCAAGACCTATCACCACAAATAGGCGAAGTGATTAAAATACAATTCTCAGTACCTGGTGCTCAGCAAATGGCCTGCTATGCGGTAGTTATTCGTATAGAAAAAACCAACCAATTTGATAATTTAATTGGTGTACACTTTTATAAATTAGACCGCACGCAAAGATTAAATTTAGTGCAAGGCTTGACGGATAAAGTTCAAAAAAAACCAGAAGAAAATTTTAAAGACAAAAAATTTAATAATTTAATTTCTGTAGCAGGTTTAGTGCTGGCATTAATTTGTTGGCTCACACTCATGAAAATTTATTTTTTAAAATAAATTTCAAAGCCCAAGTCTTTTTAAAAATTGATCTTTTGATATAAGTTTACCACCGAAACTCTCACAAACCGAAGTCACCATTTGAATGTCCATCCAAGAATGACCTTTAGATTTTAAGAATAACACCAGCTCATAGAACGCAAGCTTTGAAACGTTGTCTTCTTTATGAAACATACTTTCGCAACTGTAGTATTTTTGCGATTGCACACCGTAAATACCGCCGACCAATTTTCCTTCGCGCTTCACTTCGAGCGAAAAGGCGTGGCCCATTTTATGCAATTTTGTATAATTATTTTCAATCTCTTTATTTATCCAAGTGCCTTTTTGGCCAGCTCGCTTCTGCGTTTTACATTCGCGCAAAACTTGAGAAAAATTCTGATTCATAGTGATTTCATAATTAGCACGATTTTTCTTAAGCCATTTTTGAAAACTCTTAGGTAAATGCAAATCTTTAAAGTCTAAAACTCCCCGTTCATCCGGACAGAACCATAACAGCGGATAACCCTCATGCGGCCATGGAAACACACCATGATCGTAAGAATGAATTAACAACTCTGGCGTCATATGACCACCAGCAACCAGAACACCTTCCATAGTTTCGAGTCTTGGATTAGAAAAAATTTCTTTGAGTTCTTTTATTTCATCATTTGCGGCAGACATCACAGAGCCCGCAGTTTTCGTCTTTTTGATAGCCGAAGTAATGGTAAACTTGCTTTAAACGACACTCTTCCGTGTTTTGTATGAACCTCAAAAGCGATAACAACTTTTTTTGATGTTCTTTTTTTAAAACATTTTGATCTTCGAGTTTAAAGTCAGCTTCAGTCGGTGCTTTCAGGGCTTTGTAACCAAAAGGAGTTTCAACTTCTTCTAAACATCCCCAGCGATTTAAAATCGAAACCGCCGCATTTACCCTAAAATCTTTTTTGTTTTTAAAAACCATTTGTTCGCGTAAATAATCAAATCCCTGCACCGAAACTACGTCAAAACGTGACCCTATCAGATCAAATACTTTTTCAATGAAGTTTTTTTCTGGGTAAGCCCAGTTTAAAAACTGCATCTGAATACTTAAGTCGTCTTCTGAATATAAAAAATAAGCTTGAGCCTGAAGACCATCTCGGCCCGCTCGCCCCACCTCTTGAAAATAAGCCTCGATGGTCGATGGAACTTCGTAGTGAGTTACAAAACGTATATTGGGTTTATCAATACCTAAACCAAATGCCGGAGTGGCTAAAATTAATTTAGCGCGGTCTTTAATAAAATCACTTTGATTTCTTCTGCGAATATCAGAAGGCAGATCACCGTGGTACTTTAAATATTGAATTTTATGCTGATTTAAAAAACGACTAAAAGCCTCAAGAGTTTGAATCAGTGAAAAATAAATAATACCCGAATCATTTTGATGAGTTTTAAGAAGTTCGAGAAGTTTTTCATTTTTTTCAACATCGCTATAACATTCAAAAATATTTAAAGCGAGATTCGGTCTTTCTAGCCCACCCAAAATCAGTTCAGTTTTAAGATCTAGTTTAAACTGGCCCGCAATATCTTTCTGTACGTCTTCGGTCGCGGTAGCTGTTAAGGCCAAAAGCGGAGGTTTTCCTAGCTTTTCACGATAACTTTCGAGCTTTGCATAATCGGGTCTAAAATCATGCCCCCACAGAGAAATACAATGAGCTTCATCAACTACGAATAATTTAATTTTACGTTTTTCTAGACACTGCCAGAATTCTGGTTTTTGAAAACGTTCTGGAGCCACAAATATTAATTTATATTGGCCAGCTGCGATTTGATCCATGCGTTTCAATTTTTGATCAAGGCTTAAAGATGAATTAATGTAAGTGCTAACTATTTTAAATTCGCGGCCTTTATCGGATTGGTCTTGCATCAAGGCAATGAGTGGAGACACCACTAAAACAAGCTCATTTCCTTCAGCTAAAGAAGCCGCAAACTGGTACGTTAATGATTTTCCGGCGCCTGTAGGCATTAATGCTAGAGTTGAGAGCCCAGCCATAGTTCTTTCAATGATTTCTTGTTGTGGAAATCTGAAACTCGAAAAATGGAATATTTGCTCTAAGTGAGTTTGTAAATTCATGACTAAACTATATTGACACTCATAAGCTTCGAGATAAAGTTATTTCATGCAAAAATATCTTTTTTACTTATGGAATTTCTGGCCGCCCTTTTTTGGTGCTGGAATTAAAATTGATCATGTTTCAAACGACTTGATGCATGTGAAAATGCTACTAAAAAAAAGATTCTGGAATCGCAATATCGTGGGCACACAATATGGTGGTTCGATTTATTCAATGACGGACCCGATCTATATGGCCATGCTTCTTCACCACTTACAGCAAGACTATATTGTTTGGGACAAATCAGCGGCTGTGAAATTTAGAAAACCTGGCAAAAGCAACCTAATCGCTGATTTTAAGCTCACTATGCAAGATCTCGAAGAGATCAAAAAAAGACTCGAAACCGAGCCCAAAATCGACTGGGAACGTAACATCAGTATTTTTGATAATGAACAGAACTTAGTGGCGGAAATAAGCAAAGTTATTCATATTAGAAAGAAATAAAGCAAACAAACCAATTCTTGACTAAACTATTAGCAAAAATAGAGCGATTCTCATCTCAAAATACTCGGTTTTAGCCCAAAAAAATCAATCTACCTTTGCTCTGCCTCGGGAATAGTGATACACCAAATGGTTCTTAAAAAGTGATTTTTTTATAAACCAAGATTATTTAAACCAGTAATTTTGAAGAAAAGGGAAAACTATGGCATCAAAATGGGAAATTTCGAAAGTACGTAATATTGGTATTTCGGCTCACATCGACTCAGGAAAAACTACATTATCTGAGCGTATTTTATTTTATGGCGGTCGTATTCACGAAATCCACGAAGTAAAAGGTAAAGATGGCGTCGGAGCAACGATGGACTCTATGGACCTTGAAAGAGAAAAAGGTATCACAATCCAGTCTGCTGCTACTCAAGTACAGTGGAAAGATCATACAATTAACTTAATCGATACACCGGGGCACGTGGACTTCACAGTTGAAGTTGAACGTTCACTTCGCGTATTAGATGGCGCTATCCTAGTTCTTTGCGGCGTTTCAGGTGTTCAATCTCAGTCAATTACGGTTGACCGTCAGATGAAACGTTATAACGTTCCACGTTTAGCATTCGTAAATAAATTAGATCGTCAGGGAGCAAATCCATTCCGCGTTAAAGACGCTTTAGTTGAAAAATTACGTTTAAATGCATTCATGGCTAATATTCCAATCGGTCTAGAAGACAAACACGTTGGTATCGTAGATTTAATTTCTATGAAAGCTTACCAAAATGAAGGTGAAGACGGCGAAACAATCAAAGAAATTCCAATTCCTGCTGACATGGTTGAATCGGCTAAAGAATACCAACAAATCTTAATTGGTAAATTAGCTGACGTAGATGATGGTATTGCTGAAAAATTCTTAATGGAAGAAATGCCAACTGTAGAAGAAATGCGCGCAGCTATGCGTAAGGGCGTTATTGCTCTTAAGTTAGTTCCTGTGTTCTGCGGATCTGCTTTCAAAAATAAAAACGTTCAGCACTTATTAGATGCGGTTAATTTCTATTTACCAAATCCAACTGAAAAAACTGAATCTGCTTTAGACTTAAGTAAAAATGAAGAAAAATTTCCTTTAGTTACAGATAACGACAAACCACTTGTAATGCTTGCGTTTAAATTGCAAGAAACTCAATTTGGTCAGTTAACTTACATGCGCGTTTACCAAGGTCATGTTAAAAAAGGTGATTTCATTATCAACCAAACGAATAAGAAATCTTTAAAAGTTCCTCGCTTAGTACGTATGCACTCGGCGAAAATGGAAGATATCGAAGTTTCTTACGCTGGTGATATCGTAGCGGTATTCGGCGTTGACTGTGCTTCTGGCGATACTTTCTGTGATGAGAAGATTGAAGCGTCTATGCAATCTATGCATATCGCAGACTCTGTTATCTCATTAGCCATTGCACCTAAATCTAAAGAAGGTACTAACAACTTTACAAAAGCTTTACAAAAGTTCCGTAAAGAAGATCCTACTTTCCGCGTTCATCGCGATGAAGAATCTAACGAAACTATTATCTCTGGAATGGGCGAGCTTCACTTAGAAATCTACGTTGAACGTATGAAACGTGAATTCAATTGTGAAGTAACTGTGGGCCAACCTCAGGTGGCTTACCGTGAAACTATCATGCAAGCAGCTGAGTACGATTACACTCATAAAAAACAAACGGGTGGTTCGGGTCAGTTCGCTAAAATCGTTGGTGGTATTAATCCATTGCCAGCGCAAGAAGATGGCAAAACATTCTTATTCAGCAATAAAGTTGTGGGTGGTCGTATTCCTAAAGAATTCATCCCAGCTGTTGAAGAAGGATTTGCTGAACAATGTACTAAAGGTCCATTGATTGGTTTTCCTATCGTTGGCGTTGAAGTTACATTAACAGACGGTTCTTACCATGACGTGGATTCATCTTACATGGCCTTCAAAATTGCAGCTATGGCAGCAATGCGTGAAGTTTACCAAAAAGCTAAACCTACAGTTCTTGAGCCGATCATGAGACTTGAAACGACAGTACCTGAAGAATATCAAGGTCCTGCAACTGGTCAGATCAATCAAAGACGTGGTGTTATCACTGGAACAACTTCAATCGAAGGTAACTGTACAATTGAAGCAGAAGTGCCACTAACAGAAATGTTTGGTTACTCAACTGACTTACGTTCTGGAACTAAAGGTAAAGGCGAATTCTCTATGGAATTCCTTAAATACTCACAAGCTCCTCGTAATATCCAAGATACACTAGCTAAGAAGTATGCTGAAAAGCGCGCTGCTGAACATAAGTAAATTTTAATTACATATTAAAGCTAAAAAAGGAGAGTGAAAACTCTCCTTTTTTTTATTTAAATTTCTCATCGAATTTTTTAAGAATATTCTGAAAGCTTCCAGCTGCCTGAGCTTCTTGCCGAGTCATCGCTCTAAAGTTAAGATCTGGTTTAAAGTTTTTTACTGATTCTAGTTTTTCATTTAATTTTAAAACTAAAGCTGAATTTCTGGCTTTGGACGCTTCAGCAATTTTTGCACTTATCGCATTCTGTTCATTAAGAAGAATTTGTTTAACTTTAGGGTTTTGTAGTAGCTCCGCATTTAGTTTTTGCTCAACTTTCAAAAGATCTGCCGCTGATGCTTTGTTTAAGCTCCATAAGAAATCGGCACCATTCAATTTAAAAGTTAAATCTGATGAACGCATATTATTTTTTAAAACTTCTGAAACAGCTTCGAGCATTTCATCGCCCGCTCGCGAGCCACTTTCAAAATAATTCAAATATTTTAAACTTGATAATTTTGGCATCACT
>JBEBIK010000079.1:0-8304 GCA_040080445.1 Pseudobdellovibrio sp. | reverse complement strand
GGCTCTAGCGGCTCAACGAGTGCTTCGACATTAAGTCGACTTAAATGGATTTCTAAAGATAAGCCTGATGTGGTTTTTATTTTAATGGGCAGTAATGACGGACTTCGTGGTTTGAAAGTTGAAGAAACCGAAAAAAATCTGGCTGTTGCTTTAGATTGGGCTAAGGCTCAAAAAATTAATATTATTTTAGGACAGCTCCATGTGCCGCCCAATTACGGAAAAGATTATGGTAAAAAATTTACTGAAATATTTCCGCGCTTAGCAAAAAAATATAAAGTACGGCTGGCACCATTTTTATTAAATGATGTGGCGGGTATTTCTAAACTCAATCAGGCCGATGGCATGCATCCCAATGAAAAAGGCCATCAAATTATTGCCGACAATATTTATAAATATTTAAAGAAAGAATTATAATCCTATGGGACTTAAAATTACAAACTTAAGAAAAACCTACTCGCAAGGTTCTGAAAAGCTCACAATTTTAAATCAACTGAACTTACAGGTTAATACCTCTGAAGTGGTAGCCGTGGTGGGAGCTTCTGGAAGTGGTAAGTCTACATTTCTTAGCTTAGTTGCGGGTCTTGATTATTTTGACGAAGGCGATATTGAAATTAATAATCAGTCTATTAAAAACCTTAAGCGTGAAGAGATGACAAAATTTCGTGCGGAGAATATTGGCTTTATCTTTCAACAGTTTCATTTAATTTCACACTTAACCGCTTTTGAAAATATAACTCTGCCTTTAGAAATTTTGGGCCGTGATTTTAACGATGCGGATATTTTTAAAGCTCTTGAAAATGTGGGCTTAGGTCATCGTGCAAAACACAAACCCACAGAACTGAGTGGGGGAGAGTGTCAGCGTTTAGCGCTAGCTCGTGGATTAATCACTCGTCCGAGTTTATTACTTGCCGACGAGCCTTCGGGAAATCTCGACAGCGAAACTGGCGAAAAAGTTATGAGTTTATTTTTTGAACAAGTGCGTGCGACTAAAACCACAACGGTACTTGTAACTCACGATCTTGAGTTAGCCAAAAGATGCGACCGCATGTTTGTACTTAAAAATGGAAGCTTTAATCAATAATGAAAATCAAAGATTTAATCAAGTTATCGCTTCTTGAGCTAACCCGATACAAAAGTATTACTACATTTTTAATATTAAACTTAACTTTAGGTTTAATCGGTTTTTTTCTTTTACAAATTTTTCAGCAGAGCCTCACTCTTCAGTCTGCCGAACGCGCGCAAGTGGCGCTTGGTGGAGACATATCGATTAGCGCGCGCCGCACTTTTACTGATACCGAAGTTAAAAAATGGGAATCGCAATTAAAATTTGAAAAAGTATCGAAGTTTTATAGCATGTTTTCGATGTTGCGCACCACGAGTGACTCTCGCTTGGTCAACGTAGGGGTTTTTGATTCTGAGTTTCCGCTTTATGGACAATTTAAACTTTCAGATATAAATTTTACAGACGACAAACCTCGAGTGTGGGTTGACCCCGAAATACTAGATATTATCAATTTAAAAATTGGTGATTCGGTTGAAATTGGCGAGCAAAAATTTATTTATTCAGGATTTATTCAAGAAGATCCAACACGTCTGTTTCGTGGGGCCACTTTTGCTTCGCGAGTTTTGATACATCAAAAATACTTACCCGCCGCGGGCTTAATTAAAGAAGGCAGCACCTTCACCGAGTCGTGGAAATACCGACTACTGCCTGATGTAGATATCGAGGCCAACAAAGCATTAGTTGAAAAAGTAATGACGGACCCTGTTGTCAGAATTGAGTCTACCCGAGACAGCGCTGAAGACTCCAATCGTGCATTAAAATATTTTACTGATTATCTTGGCCTCGTGGCGTTGGTAGCACTTGGACTTTGTTTTTTGTGTGGCAGCTACCTCCTGCAGTGGACATTCCTCACTAAAAAGAAAACCATCGCAATTTATAAAACACTCGGCTTAAGCGACGAAAAAATAATTTCTATTTATTTATTGCAGAATTTAATCATCTCAGCTTTGGCGTGTTTGCTGAGTGTGATAATTGTTAAAGGTTCAATGCCGTTAGTGCAGAGTTTTCTTATTAATGCGTCCAATCTACCGTTGCAGTTGGTTTTTGGTTTTAAAGCCTTAGTCATTACATCTTTGATTGCAATTTTTGGCCCTATTTTAATAGTCGTTCCGCAGATTATGCAGATTATTGATTTGCGACCACTGATGTTGCTACAAAATGTTGATGTTAAAATTAAAAAGGGCATTTCTTATTTTGTTTGGCTCATTTGTACCATTGCTTTGTTCTGGGCCTTGGCCTTCTGGCAGAGCCACTCATACAAAGTGGCCGGCATATTTACAGGTTCGCTTGTAGGGCTTATTATATTTTTTCAATTTATTAATCGAATTATTCTTTTTGCACTCGAAAGAGCAAGCGCTAGATTTAATTGGCTTTTAAAATATTCGATCAAGGGTTTAACTCGTAAGCCAGCATCAAGCGGTCTTGTTTTTACTACAATGTGTTTAGCCACATTAGTTTTAAGTCTTTTACCACATGTAAAAACATCTATAATTAGTGAGGTTAAGCCACAAGATACAGCGCAGATGCCTAGTTTATTTATGTTTGATATTCAGCCTGAACAGACGGAGGGCATTCGCAAAGCTGCCAAAGAGATTTTAAATTACGAATTAGTAATGAGTCCCATGGTTCGCTCTAGAATTCTTAAAATTAACGATAAAAATTATGAAAAAATTATTAATACGGGAGAAATGCAGACGCGTGAAGCGGATGCCGAAGCGCGCTCGCGCAACCGTGGACTCAATTTAACTTATCGTGATTATTTGCAAGAATCCGAAATGTTAATCAAAGGAAATCTTCAGACCAATTATCTAGATAAAAACAAGTTACCGCAGATTTCTCTAGAAAAACGCTATGCAGATCGTATGAATATCAGTTTAGGTGATGAAATAACTTTTGATGTGCAAGGTGTAGAGCTCGTGGCACAAGTTGGTTCTTTGCGGCAAGTTCGGTGGACAAGTTTTCAACCCAATTTTTTTATATTATTTCCTTTAGGCGTACTCGAAGATGCTCCACAGATTTTTTTGGCATCAGTGAATCATGCGCAAGACTCAAAGCTTAAAGAATTTCAGTTGAACGTGTCTAATGAATTTAAAAACGTATCAATCATCGATATTTCTCGCACAATAGAAACCACACTTAAATATGTGGATCAGATGTCTATAGGGCTTGAGTTTATGGCATGGCTTGCTGTGCTTGTAGGTTTATTCGTATTCATCGTATTGCTCAACACTCAGATTAAAGAGCGTTTGCAAGAAATGAACTTGCTGCAAATTTTGGGAGCTCGAAACGAAAGTGTTTATAAAATCATGCTCACACAGTTTGCTATTTTAATAGTAACCTCAATCACTTTTGGAGTGCTATTGGGACTTATTTTAGCTTGGGTTATTATTAGCTTCTTCTTTGATATTAAAACGGTTTACGACTTAAATTACTTACTCTTGCTGGCGGCAATTTTATTGCCGGTATGTGGAGTGGCACTTTATTTCGGTTTAACGCCTCTTAAAAAACTCAACCCCATGGATCTTATTCGCCAACAATAGGATCTGGACATCTCGGCTGGACATCTCATCGCAGATTGTCTAAGTTAGCTTTATGTCAGAAGCGCAGATTCAGAAAGCCGTGGAGCTCTTAAAAAATAACGAAGTGGTCGCCATACCTACCGAAACCGTATATGGCTTAGCTGCGCGTATAGATTCTGAAGAGGCTATTAAAAAAATCTTCTCAACAAAACAAAGACCTTTTTTTGATCCATTAATTGTTCATGTTTCATCAATCGAACAAGCTAAGTCCTGTGTGAGCGATTGGAATGAATTAAGCCAAGCGCTGGCACAAAAGTTTTGGCCAGGTCCGCTAACCTTAGTGTTGCCAAAATCAAATTTAATTTCTGATCTTATTACTTCGGGTTTAACGAGTGTGGGTTTACGTTGGCCCAAGCATCCAATCGCGCTTGAACTTATAAGTTTGGTTGGTGTTCCGCTCGCAGCTCCCAGTGCTAATAAGTTTGGTCGCACCAGTCCTACAAAAGCGCAACATGTGCGCGATGAATTTAATGATTCTGTTTTTGTAGTCGAAGGCGATTCGAGCCAAATCGGAATTGAGTCCACAGTCTTGTCTCTAAAAAAACAAGAAAGTATTTATCAGTTGGCAATTTTAAGAAAAGGTGCCGTGCTTAAGTCGCAAATTGATAGCTTCTTAAAAGCTACAACTTTTGTTTATGAGTGGGTCGAAGTTACTGATAAAAAAGAATCTCCAGGCCACATGAAGCACCACTATATGCCGAGTATTCCGTTTGTTATCTGTCGTAACCCAAATACGAAGTTATCAGAGCTAACACTCGTGCTTAATAAAAAGCTTTCTGAGCTTCCAGACGAAGTAGAGGGCGTTAAAATCGTAAAGCCTAAGTCTGAAATTAAAAAAATAGAGTTTTTAAAACTATCTACAGATCCTGCTCAGGCCGCAAGAGAGCTGTATTCGCAACTCAGAGCCGCTAGTCTCAGAAGTCCAGATGTACTTTGCTTTATACAAACACCACAATTAAGTGGTGAAATGTGGGAAAGTGTATTTGATAGGCTTTACAAAGCCGCCTCTTTGATTTTAGACTAATAATATGTATGAGATTTATTCGAACATTAGAGCTGCGATAAGATTTTTAAAATTTGCATCAATTATTTTACTCTATTTTATTATTGCTATCGTTAAATATGTTTTAACTTCAGACCCCTTAGAGCGCCGTAAAAAACTAATTGAAAATGGTAACTTCATTGCCAATCTGATGGTTAAAGCTTTTAACATTGAACTCATTTGCAAACAGAACATTCCTCAAGAAGAAAACTCATTAATTCTAGGTAATCATGTAGGATTTATTGATATTGTTTGCTTAGTAGCTTTACGTAGCGGAGTTTTTATTACTTCATTAGAGATGAAAAACACTCCAGTGCTCGGGCAAATCGCCGACCTTGGGGGTTGCGCTTATGTAAATCGCGTAAACCGCTTAGGTATTCAAGACGAACTTAAAGGAATGGTCGATGTTTTAAATCAAGGCTTTCGAGTCATGCTTTACCCAGAATCTGTAGCCTCTAATGGCGAACAGGTTTTGCCGTTTAAAAAAACTTTGCTAATGTCGGCAGGGTTGGCTGGTAAGCCGATTCGTCCGTTTGTATTTAACTTTCGTAAAGTAAATGGCAAGCCAGTTAAATACGAAGATCGCGATTCAGTTTGTTGGTACGGAGATCAAACATTTTTACCTGCAATCTGGCGCTCATTAAAATTAGACTCAGTCACTTGCGAAATTGAATTTTTACCTTTGATTTATCCAACTCCAGACGAAGACCGTACAGCGCTATCGCAAAAGCTTTATGCTCTAGTGGCTGAAAAATACATTCCATTTTCTCCAGATATGAACTTAGAAGCCGAAGCCTCGGCGGGTAGTCCTGTCTCAGCTTTTTAATTATTTTTTGTAAGTTCCGACTGTATTACGAATCCAATTTAAAAAAGGCATGGCCGCTTTTAGATCTTTAGCCACAGTTTTAGCAAAATCTTTTTTGATGATGTCTGAGTTTTTGAGTTTACGGGCTACGTAAAACTGTTTGTGCATGAGTAAATCAGAATACTCTTGCTCGACCGGAAAACCCTTAGGTGGTTTTTTCATTTTTTCTCCTAGAATTCCTTTCCAAGCCTTTTTAAATTTTTTTTCAGATAAAATTTCATTAATAGTTTCAAAGTCTTCAGAAATTTTGGTTCTCACTAAACTCATCTGGCGTGAGCTCACCATATAAAGACCTAGCCCCAGTACATGATCTTCTTCGTTGTGATCGATGTTAATATAAACACCAGGGTTCCATTCAAACATCGAAGTTTTTTTCTCAGCTAAGTTTATAGAAATAAAACTTTTAACTAGGCCGTTGTCGGCACGGTTAGAGGGGCGTAATGGGCGACTAATCGATTTTGTAGAAATTAGTATACGAGGTAAGTCTTGTTGAAGTTCTTTTTGTAGAGCCAGTACGAGGGTCTCAAAAGGTTTTTTAACATTCTCTTCGTAGTTGGCTTTATTTTTTACAAACCATTCTTTATTGTTAGTGTTTTTTTGAGCTAGCTTTAAGTATTTAAAAGTTTTATCGCTAAAAACGGCGTTTTGGCTCATCAGGGCTCCTTATAAAGTGTTAGGTTTGTAACACCTGTGAAGTTATTTCGTAATATCTTATAAAATTCAACAAGTTATGCGCTAAATCCGCTTAAATAAGCTATAAGTTCTTATCTTAATTATAGGAGCTTTTATGCTAAACAAGATGGTTTTATTATCGTTATTGTTATTCTCTGTTGCAGGTTTTTCTCAAACTTCGGCATTCGTCTTACAAGATGGTTCTGTTGCTAAATGTAACGAAAGCGGAGATGCGGGCGGAAGAGCTTTTAGAATTAAAGTTTTATCTTCTGATGCGGCTCAGGTAACTATGAAATTAGATACTCTAATTTGTGTTCAAAATAATCAATCATCAATATTAGTTCCAAACCCACTCGCTAATAAGGCGATGTATAATAATCAAAAAGATATTTTAACTTACGAAATTAGCTCAGCATTCATACAAGTAACGAACGACGAAGGTACGCAAGAGCTGGCTCAGATTAATATCGATACTAAATTAGCTTCTCAAATCATCGTATTAAAAACTGCAGGTATTAATTTAGCAACTGTTGATATGACTATTCAAGCTTTGCAAATTATCAAAATTAATAATCTATTTTTTGATCAAGGCTTAATCTTCGGTGGAAGATACCGTTTAAATCGCAAATAATTCTGCTGCTCTTATTCCGCGTACCGAATTGCCTACAAAAACTTTGTAGCTTGCTAGTTCAGAGCTTAAAATTCTTTTTTCGCTTACAGGTCTAGCGCCAATGTCTGGAAGTTCGATCAGTTTACTATTTAAAACATGTCTTCTGAAGACACCGTTCAAGCAGCCCGACGTCAAAGAGGGTGTGTAAACCTGAAGGCTTCTTTCATCATAACAAAAAATATTAAAGCGGGTGGTCTCGACGACTTCGTTTGATGGGCTAATAAGTATTAGGTCGTCGACTTCATGATGAGATTTTTTTTCGATGAGATTTTGCCAGTACTCGCGGTTTTCCCATTTAAATTTAAAAAAATCTGTTTGAGGCTCACTCAAATAATGCAATTGCAGTTTTAATATGTCTGGCATGGGCTTTAACTCGCGCACTTCAATTTGGTACTCAATCGGCAGAGTTCTTGAGAACATAATACGTAGCGATTGATTGGGCAGTATTAGTTCGCGGTACTTGTTTTCTAAATCGAGATACACTTTTTCAATTTCGGCAATAGTAACAGATAAATTTAAATAAGCATAAGCTTCACGTGTGCGATAAATATGAGACTCTCTTAAAAAAATTTGAGAGTTCTTAAATATAAGAGTGTCGAGTATGCGACTATTGTACATTTTTTATGTTCAGCGATCCGGCTTTAAGTAAAAATTCGTTCCATTCTTTCTCGGCATCTGAATCGTAAACGATTCCACACCCAGAATGGTAAAAAAGCTGGTTTTTATATCTCATAAACGAACGAATAGTAATATTAAGACTAAAGTTATTATCTTTCCACCAACCAACGGTGCCAGTGTAAGCTTGGCGTTTGTAGGTTTCGAGCTCGCTAATTACTTGTAAGCTCTCTGTCTTAGGACAGCCCGAAATCGAGCCACCAGGCATTGTGCAAAGTAAAACTTCAGGCAAGGTTTTATCGCTGTCGATTTCGATTTCAGAATAAGTGTGCTGAATATAGCCGAGCTTCATAATTTCGCGGTGAAAATTAACTTTGGCTGAGTTCTCAACGCTGGTGCGGTTTAAATCATTTCTGAGCAAATCAACTATCATCGAAAGCTCAGCTTCTTCTTTAGGATTATTAAGTAAGTTAGCCTTAGAGTCGCTCTCGCTTGAAAGGCTGCCTTTTATAGGCTGAGTTTTTAATTTTTTATTCTGCATTTTTAAAAACAACTCGGGCGAAAAACTAATTAAATCATATTCAGCTAAGGGCAAAAGCGCTTTATATTGCCCACTAAAGCTTTCGAATAAATTTTTGAATATTTTTTCAGGTGTATAAGTGCTTTCGCTCACAAAAGGTGCGGTGAGGTTAACCTGATCAAGTCTTCCGTTTGAAATATCTTTTTTTATTGTTTCAACTTTATTTAAAAATTCAGCTTGGTTTTCAAGAGTGTTAAATTGCAAATTGAGTTTAGTGA
>JBEBIK010000449.1:0-1789 GCA_040080445.1 Pseudobdellovibrio sp. | reverse complement strand
TAAAGTAAGTAGGTTAATAAGAAGAACATGGAATACAACAAAAAAGCCTGAGAGGTTATCCCAGCATTTGGCTTTGGCAGTTTTGCATCATAATTTGAAACTTAAAATTTCGGAGTTATGCGCAATCTAAGGGGCCAGTTTATAATTTATCAGAAGCCACTCTAGTTGGATTTTCTATGGGCGGAGCAGAAGTGGCTCGCTACTTAGGAAAATATGGTACGGAGCGTGTTCGTAAAGCAGCTTTTATTAGTTCGGTTACGCCCTTTCTTTTAAAAACTGATGAAAATGCCGAAGGTGTTAATGCGTCTGTATTTGATGATATTCGCGAAAAACTCAAAGCGGACCGTCCTCAATTTTTAACTTCTTTTTTTAAAGACTTTTACAATCATGAACACTCAAACTTAATTAGCGACGAAGCCGTACACTTGAGCTGGATTACTGGCGTTGGCGCTTCTGCTATTGGTAGCATTAAAGCCGTTGATGCGTGGCTCGAAGATTTTAGGCAAGATCTCAAGTCTCTAGATATTCCGGTTCTGGTGGTTCATGGCAAAGAAGATAAAACGGTTCCGATAGATGCTTCGGGTGCACGTATGGATAAAATTATTTCTGATTGTGAGTTTCACGCTATTGAGGGAGCACCTCATGGTCTTAACTGGACTCATGCTAAAGAATTAAATAAAATATTAGTGAGTTTTGTAAACCTACCAGTTATTAATCGTGGAACTGCACCAGAGAATTATGCATTTAAGCATTAATCTTAACTAGGCTTTAAACTTTTTATGGCATAACCCATATAAGACAATTTCAAAGATGATGTCAGTTCAAACTTAAGTTCTTTTGGTACAACGCCAGTAAATACATTTTTTATTGGTATTGAACTAAACACTGGCTTTATACCCGTCATCTTTAAAACACTTAGCCCGCTCTGCTCACAATACTGAGTCAACTCTTCAGGTTTGATAAAAAGCCTTAATACATGTAAATTTTTTGGAGTATTTTTAACTAATAGTTCAACCGCTTTGATAATAACTAAACCTGCAATAAAATTACGATTAAAAGTATGAAAAATAAAAAGGCCATTAGGCTTAAGTTTTCGAGAAAATTCTTTAATTACACTTGATGGGTCTTCGACATGCTCTAAAAAATCCATAGCTGTTATGACGTCAAAGCTCGAGTCTGCAAAAGGTAAGTTATACGCATCGGCAGTTAAATATTTTACGCTCTTGGTTTTATCATAGCGTGCGGCAACAACTAGGCTTTCAGGCGAAAGGTCTACACCGGTTACTTTAAAACCATTTTCGGCTAATTCATTACTTAAAAAACCGCCGCCACAGCCCACATCTAGAAGCTCAAGCTCAGAAATATTATCGAAATGCTTTTTTATTTTTTCGATAACCCATGGAGTTTTTACTTTTGATTCAGCTCTGAGTAAAGCCACAGGGTCATCGTATGCAGTGTACCATTTGTCGCCGTATAGGTCGTAAATGGAGTTATCAACTTCTGTTTTTGTCATATAAATTCCAATAAATTATTTGATAGATCATAAAAAGAAAAACTAAAGCAGCTTGAATATAAAAGAATTGAATGTTGTAGGACTGATACCACAATACACCAGCCGACAAAAAAGCTACGGGGTGAATAACAAACAAAAGTGCATGCAACCAGTTTTCGCGAGCTTCGCATTTTTCGGTGTGTATAAACTCATCTTTGGTTATAAGCAAACTAGAAAATGCACAAAGGCCGATGTAAATGAATAAATTCTGTTCGTTGTAATTATTAAATATTAAAA
>JBEBIK010000448.1:0-1791 GCA_040080445.1 Pseudobdellovibrio sp. | reverse complement strand
AAAGGTCGCTGTGCTAATTGCAAAGAAGCTTTTTCAATACGTTACCCATTGGTAGAATTTATAATGGGATTATTGTTCGCGCTTGTTGTTTTTCAGTATGGCGTAACTTGGACAAGTATGGAATATCTCATAATGGTTTTTGGCTTAGTCACAGCCAGTTTTATAGATTACGACCATATGATTTTGCCTGATGAAATTACTTTAGGTGGCTTGGTTATAGGTGTAATCGGAGCCGCTTTAAACCCAGACAGATTGTTTTTAGATGCAATACTTGGTGTTTTATTTGGTGGCGGAATTCTGTGGGCTGTGGCCTATATTTATTATTTATTTACTGGACGAGAAGGTTTGGGTGGGGGAGATATTAAATTATTAGCCTGGCTTGGCGGTTTACTTAGTTGGAAAGCTATTCCTTTTATTATATTGAGTTCATCGGTTATTGGTTCTGTAGTCGGCCTCATCGCTTCAAAGAAGAATCGGGGCGATTTAAAAACAATGATTCCATTCGGACCATTTCTCGCTCTTGGTGCTATACTTTATATCTTAGGACTAAAGTCGGTAGGAATATGGTATGTGCAGCTTTTTTTTCCTGATATGTAAAACATCAGGTCTTATAACTAGACTATCGCCCTCACAAACTTTGACAGACCTACGCCTGACATTAATAATTAAGATTGGCAGGAGTAGGCTAACATCATGTTATTTTCATCTAAGAAGGTCGTCGGAATCGATATAGGTTCGAGCTCTATAAAGTTAGCTGAAATGACTTTCAGTTCGAAAGGTGCATTTCTGGATAACTTTGCGGTTATCCCATCCCCACATCAATCCGTTAATAACGGTGAAATCACCGATACTTTGCTGGTTGCTGAATCTATTAAATCAGGCTTTAAAGAAAATGGATTTAAAAACAAAAATGCAAGTATTGGATTGTCAGGAACTGCTGTTATTATTAAAAAAATTAGCATACCCAAGGTAGACCCCAAAAAACTAAAAGAGCAAATACGTTATGAAGCCTCTCAGTATTTACCTTTCGACGTGAGTCAGGTGACTATCGAGCACCATCTGCTTTCTTTCACAAGTAATCCCGAAAATATGGATATCTTGGTTGTCGCGGCGCAAAATGAGTTTATCTTGAACTACTTAAGCTCGGTTAATCAGGCGGGTCTTAAGTGTACAGTTTTAGATGTAAGTAGTTTGGCTTTAGCCAATGTTTTTGAAATGAATTACGGCAAAACTGCAGAGCCAGTTGCTCTTTTTAACTTCGGTTCTAATATCACTAATTTTTTAGTATTATTTCAGGGTGAAGTTATTTTCTCTCGTGATATCCCAGTTGGAGGATTTCACTTTACAAATGAAATCAGTAAAAACATGGGTGTTACTTTTGAAGAAGCTGAAGCTTTAAAGATTTCTCAGAGTTCTCAACAAGAAGTGCCGGAAGAAACGCGCACATTCATGAATATGGCCCTTGATTATGTGACAGAAGAAATACGAAACAGTATCGATTTTTATACAGCAACTGCTCAAGGCCATTTAATCAATAAAGCTTATTACACTGGTGGCGCTAGTTTAACTGCAGGTTTGGTCGATCACTTAGTTGACGTACTCAAAATGCCATTTGAACCTTTTAATCCCTACAATACAATTAAGTCGTCTAACAAAAAAATTACCCCTAACTATCTTCAGCAAATAGCGCCTTTCGTTTCTATAGCTTGCGGTTTAGGAATCAGACAGGCTGGCGATAAATGATAAGAATTAATCTATTAAATTCTTATAAAGAGATGGCTAAGAATGCGG
>JBEBIK010000447.1:0-1794 GCA_040080445.1 Pseudobdellovibrio sp. | reverse complement strand
CTTTAGTTTGTTCTTTAGCAGAGGCTTTAGTTACCTTGGCTTGTTCCTTTTCAGCCGCTTTTTTAGCCTTAGCTTCTTCACGCTCAGCTTTCTTAGCCACCTTAGCCGCTTCAACCGCAGGATCTACCACTTTTTCTACCACAACAGGCGGTAAGGCATAAAATTTGCGGTATTGCAGGTATTCAATTGCCACGTTTGCAGGGTTAATTTTTGTATTAACTCCCGCTTTGTTAACGAACCATGCACCCACTTCTGTTTCACAAACAGCTTTAACTTCTGCCATAGTAACCAATGCGCCTTTAGCGATACTCAAATTTTGAGTTAAGTCCCAAATTGCACGGCTTGACGTTCCAACTGATGCTTCTTTAACTCCGTTTTGTTCAATACGAGGAAGTTTAGCGGCTTCTCTTTCAGCTTTAGCAGCTTCACGATCTGCTTTCTTTTTTGCAGCAGCCGCATCTTTTTCGGCTTTAATACGAGCTTTTTCTGCTTTTTTAGCGGCAACTTCGGCAGATTTAGCAGCCTTAGCTTCTTCACTCTGACCAGCTTCCAAAGCCTTTATAGCTTTTTCGTTTGGCGCAGTTGGTTTTAAAGGAACAACAGTTTTACCGCCGACTTTTTTACCGCCCACTTTGGCTTGCAGAGTTGGTGGAGTTGGTGGAACTGGTGCAGTTGGTTTTGTAGGTTCATTCATTGTATGTCTCCGAATTATTGGTTATTTAAAAATTAATATCTATCTACTACTAATGAAAATACAGTATATTATAAGAAAGTATTAATTGCAAGGGTTTTATTCAAACAGACGCTTTTATTTTAATGATGATTTTAAGTCTTTAAGTATCTTGCGTACATCAATGTTTGATGTAGAGCCTATATCAATACTAGGTGCTATCTCAACTCGTGAGCTTGTACCAAAACAAGAACCATCAAAACAATAATCTACAATCTCTGGGTACTTTTTATTTATGTGAACCTTAACGTGTGTAGGATGCTCTATGTGGTCAAGTAATCGCAAGGTATCATCAATCTTAACAGGGCATAGCAGATCGGTACGTTTGCGCCACCATTTTTCAAACCGCCCTCTAGCCCATTGTTCGGCGTTATTACAGGTTACAGGATCTTGAGCATGTTCAACACATAAATATTCTGTAAAATTACGTTTACCGCTAAAATATGTAACCTTAATTGAATCTTTCGCACCCAGTTTATGATGGACACCAAAGGTTATGTGGTTAATATAGAAATTCTCATACTTAGCTAAGTCAGCAACATTCTGCTTAATAAGTTCAATTTCAGATGCAGATGTTTGTATTTTTACAATTGAATGAAATTCTTCACCACATGTAGGACATATCTTAACCGACGGGTGAACGTAAGTTCCACACCATTGACATGTTTTTATAGGAGCTGTTCCTGCTTTATCGCCTTTCTTACGCGGTAGTACAGGATCATTAATTGGTCCCAATACGTCACTGTTTGAAGCAAAATCAAGAACCAGACAGTAAGGTTTGCCGCCATATTCAATAGCCAGTACTCGACCTTCGATAGTCGATAAGTCGAAGCCACTAGCATACACAGGTCGTGTTCCTCGACCAAGCATTTGAACCCAAAGGTTAGTTGACCTAGTTGGACGTAGCATAATTATTAAGTCAATATCAGGTATATCCATACCTGTGGTTAGGGAATTATTATTAATCGCAGCCCTTATTGTGCCATCTCTAAATAATTCTAATGCTTTATCATTTTCAGTATCTGATTTTTTACTATGAATTACACAATTAGATACACCTAATT